>DATELS010000176.1:0-8378 GCA_035276365.1 Thermoanaerobaculia bacterium | reverse complement strand
CGAGATCGGAGTCGAGGCTGGAAACCCTCGTCAGTTGATAAGGCCCGCGCTCGAATAGGCGATCCTGTCCGGCCGAGCGAATCGCATAAAACGCCGCCCGCCCGTCTTTGTCGTATCCGCCCGTGCGCACGTCAAAGGGGTTTCCCCACCGGTCATTGCGCGGCAATTTCTCGAGGTAAGTCGGCGACAGTGCCCGTTCGAGATCCACAATGCGCACGACATGCAATTTGTCGAATTCCGCCGCCGCATGCACGCTGTTCGGTCCGCGGAACGCATCCACACTGTACGATTTGTGATCCGTTGCGTATGCCTCCAGCGCCGCGCCCAGCGTGCGCATATCGGCCAACGTGCGCAACTGACGGCGTTGATTCCGCATCGGCACGATCACGAACACGCCGTACAGCACCGCGGAGATGGCGATCGGAATTGCACAACCGAACAATTTGCGCATCGGCCGTCGCTCCTTCTATGGCATTAGGACGCGCCTGCGCGACAGAGGTCACGCCATATACTCCGCGCCATGCACCTTCTCGCCATCCTCCTGTTCGCCACGTTCACGGAACGCGACCTCATGGCCGCCGCGAAACCGCTCTATGACCGGCAGCACGCCCTCGAGGCGCTGCGGGAGACCGCGCCCGAGCGCTATGTCACCGAGACACTGGCGTGGTCCGAGGAGTTGGCGAAGGTCGGGCAGACCTTCCGGGCCGTCTCGCAAAGCCAGGGCATCCTCGGCGACGCCGAGACGCGCATGCGAAAGACCGCCGACTTCGTGCGCCGCATACAGCGCGATCCCAAACGCGCCATCGCCATCTATCGCCGCGCCGCGGAACTGCACGACCTCCAATATCCGAACTTCCCGAAGGGACTCGCGTCGCTGCTGCAGATCGCGGACACGCAGGAGTACGACCTCAACGATCACGCCGCGGCCGCGGCGACGCTGCGTCCATTTCTCCAGTACGCGCAGGGCGGTTCCCTCGCCGCCGAGCTCGCGTATCTCGAGCACGGCAAGACCTTCACCGGACCGCTGACGAAGGAAGACCTTCCCATCTGCGGGCAGTCTCTCTACTTCGGCTTCGGCGCCGACGAAACCGCCGGCGAGGGGCTCGCCCCCGACCTCAATCCCTTCGCCGACGCCGTCCCGCTTGCGCCGGCCACGCGCGCGAAACTCCTCGCGTTGCCGCCGTCGCATTCGATGTTCATGCGCACGTGGATCTTCGCCGCGCGGCTCGAAGATCCGAACGACGCGCGCACGTGGCTCGAGCGCAACGACAAGGCCGGATGGTGGCGGGCGTGCGTCCTCACGCTCTCCGCCATCGGGGACAAGAATTCGAAGGTGGACGGCGTGCCGGCGATGCTGGCGCGCACGCCGTCCGGCAAGCCTTCCGGCTTCGCGCTCCTCGCCCGCCGCACAACCAATACAATCCCAAAAGATTAGGAGGAAACTGATGAGATCGATCCGCAGCAGACTTCTGGTTCTGCTCATGCTCGTGACGACGAGCGTCGCGGCGCAGGACCTCGCGTCGTTCGAGAAGCGCACGCAGATGCGCAAGCTCGCCAACGGCCTCACCGTCATCATGATGGAGCGCCACGACGCGCCCGTCTTCTCGTACGCCACCGTCGTCAACACCGGCTCCGCGCAGGAAGTGCCGGGGATCACCGGCCTCGCGCACATGTTCGAGCACATGGCGTTCAAGGGCTCGGACCGCGTGGGCACGAGCGACTGGAACGCCGAGCAGAAGGCGCTGGCGAAAGTCGAAGAGACGTACGCCGCGTACGACGTCGCGCGCCGCGCCACCACCGATCGCGACGAGAAGCGCATCTCCGACCTCGAGAAAGCGTGGAAAGACGCGATCGCCGAGGCGGACAAGTACGTCGTGAATGATGAGTTCTCGCAGGTCATCGACCGCGCGGGCGGCGTCGGCACCAACGCGTTCACCGCGTCCGACATCACCGGCTACTTCTTCTCGCTGCCGTCGAATCGCCTCGAGCTCTGGGCGTTCCTCGAGTCCGAGCGCTTCCGCAATCCCGTGTTCCGCCAGTTCTACAAGGAGCGCGACGTCGTGTTCGAAGAGCGGCGCATGCGCACCGAGAGCAGCCCGTTCGGACGCTTGCTCGAGCAGTTCCTCGCCGCCGCGTTCATCGCGCATCCGTACGGCTTCCCCACCGTCGGCTGGCCGTCCGATCTGCAGAGCTTCTCCGCGACCGACGCCACGAACTTCGCGAAGAAGTACTACATCCCCGCGAACATGACGATCGCCATCGTCGGCGACATCAATCCGGCCGAGGCGTGGCCGATCATCGAGAAGTACTTCGGACCGTTGCCGAAGTCGCCCGCGCCCGAGCCGCTGCGCACCACCGAGCCGCCGCAGATCGGCGAGCGCATCGTCATCCTGCACGAGACCTCGCAGCCGCTGTACGTCGAGGGCTATCACCGCCCCGCGGCCACCGATCCCGACAACGCCACGTACGACGTCATCTCCATGCTGCTGTCGAGCGGACGCACGTCGCGTCTCTACAAGTCGCTCGTCCGCGACAAGCGCATCGCGTCGCAGGCGTCGGGCTTCAACGGATTCCCCGGCGAGAAGTATCCGAACCTCTTCACGATCTTCGGCGTCACGACTCCCGGTCACAAGCCGGACGAGATCGCGGCCGCGATTCACGCGGAGATCGATCGCCTGAAGAACGAAGACATCGATCCGAAGGAGCTGCAGTCGGTGAAGACGCGCGTCAAGGCCGGACTCATTCGCGGCCTCGACGACAACTCCGATCTCGCGCTGCAACTCGCCAGCTATCAGAACCTGTACGGCGACTGGCGCCAGATCTTCCATGAAGTCGAGCGCATCGACAAAGTCACCGCGGCCGACGTGAAGCGCGTCGCCAACGCCACGTTCACGGACAACAACCGCACCGTGGCCAAGATCGAGAACGCGCCGAAGGGAGAAGGGAAATGAAACGGACCGCGACCTTCATCGCAGTTCTTCTCTTCGCGCTGAGCGGCGTCGCTCAGGTGAAGACGTATCGCGACATCAAGACGCCGGCGCTGCGCTCGTTCTCGATGCCGCAGCCGAAGCGCATCCAGCTCGCGAACGGCATGGTCATCTTCCTCCAGGAAGACCGCGAGCTGCCGCTCATCCGCGGCTCGGCGCGCATCCGCGGCGGCTCGCGCGACGTGCCCGCGGCGAAGGCGGGACTGGTCGGCATCTATGCGCAGGCGTGGCGCACCGGCGGCACCGCGACGCAGAAGGGCGACGATCTCGATCAGTTCCTCGAGTCGCGCGCGGCGCGCGTGGAGACCAGCGGCGGCGCCGACTCGACGAGCGTCAGCCTCGACGTGTTGAAGGACGACTTCGACGCCGTCTTCCCGATCTGGCTCGACCTCCTGCGCCATCCCGAGTTCCGCGAAGAGAAGATCGTGCTCGCGAAGACGCAGGCGAACACCGGCATCTCGCGCCGCAACGACGAGCCGGGCGGCATCGTCAGCCGCGAGGCGAACAAACTCGTGTACGGAACGGAGTCGCCGTACGCGCGGCAGTCGGAGTACGCGACGATCGCCTCGATCACGCGCGACGATCTCCTCGACTTCCACAAGCGCACCGTCCATCCGAACAACATCATCGTGTCGTTCATCGGCGACTTCGACTCCGCGAAGATGGAGAAGCGTTTGCGCGACGCGTTCGAGTCGTGGCCGAAGGGTCCGCAGATCGCGAAGCCGGATCCGGCGATTCACGCCGCGAAGCCGGGCCTCTACTTCGTGTCGAAGGACGACGTCACGCAGGCGAATATCTCGATGGTGCATCCGGTGCCGGTCGAGCGCAGCAATCCCGACTATCCCGCGCTCGTCGTGATGAACGAGATCTTCGGCGGCGGCTTCTCGGGACGCCTGATGATGAAGCTGCGCTCGGAGCGCGGACTCACCTACGGCGTCGGCGGCGGTGTGAGCGCGCCGTGGGATTACCCCGGCACGTTCCGCGTGTCGATGGCGACGAAGAGCGGCACGACGCTGGAGTCGGTCGACGCGATGAAGGGCGAGATCGCGCGCCTCGCGACGGCGCCGGTGACGCAGGAGGAGCTCGCGCTCGCGAAGGAGTCGATCCTCAACGCGTTCGTCTTCACGATGGACACGCGCGAGAAGGCGCTCGCGCAGCAGGTGAACCTCGAGTTCTACGGCTTCCCGAAGGATTACTACACGAAGTATCCGTCGCTGATCGAGAAGGTCACGGCGGAGGACGTGCAGCGCGTCGCGAAAAAGTATGTGAATCCGAATCAGCTCGCGGTGCTGGTCGTCGGCAACGAAAAGGACTTCGAAAAGCCCCTCACCTCCCTCGGCACCGTCACTCCGATCGACATCACGATCCCCGAGGCGAATGCGGGAGAGAAGAAGACGGCGGCGCCGCCGTCGGCGGGGAATGCCGAGGGAATGGCGCTCGCGAACAAAGTCGCGGAGTTCGTCGGTGGCAAGGCCAAGGTCGATGCGGTGCAGGCGCTGCAGCGCACGGGCTCGATGTCGATGAAGACGCCGCAGGGCGACATGCAGGCCGACATCACGTCGGTGACGCGCTATCCCGACGCGCAGCGCGTCGTGATGAAGCTGCCGATGGGCGAGATGACGCGCGTCGTGTCGCCGTCCGGCGCGTTCGTGATCACGCCGATGGGCACGCAGGACCTGCCGTCGTCGCAGCGCGACTCTTCGCTCGCGGACATGCGCGCCGATCTGCTGGCGGTGCTGAAGAACATCGGCAACCCGAAGTACACGTTCACCGCGGGCGGGACGGAGAAGGTCGGCGACACGGACGCGCGCGTCCTGGAGATCAACGCGGACGGCACGGCGACGAAGTGGTACGTCGACGCGTCGACGGGACGCCTCGTCCGCAGCGTGACGCACGCCACGATGCCGATGCCGGGTGATGTCGTGACGGAGTACTCGGACTGGAAGCCGTTCGGCGGCGTGAACCTGCCGACGACGATGGTGATCACGCGCAACGGCGAGAAAGCCGCCGAGATGCACATCACGGACGCGCAGGTGAATCCGACGGTGGAGGCGAACGCGTTCGCGAAGCCTTGACTGTGACTGACGAAGAACTGCGGCTCGAGGCAGATCGACTGCTCGCCTCAGGTCTGCGCGGACTGCTCGATGACTATGGACAAGTCCATGTCATCGGAAGCTACGCATTGCACCTGATGGTGTGGCGCGATCTCGACATTCATGTCGTCCGCGAGGACCTCGAGCCGCAAGCGTTCTTCGAGCTCGGCGGCCGCATCGCATCGCTGCTGAAGCCGCACCGCATGCACTATCGCGACGAAACACAAGTGTCCACGCCCGGCCTCCCCGATGGCCTCTACTGGGGCATCTACCTCGGCGACGAACGCAAAGGCGCGTGGAAGATCGACGTGTGGATGACGAAGCTGGAGGCATTCGAGCCGGTCAGGTTGCACGGAGAGCGCGTGGCGTCGCGATTGTCGGCGACGTCACGCGACGCGATCCTGCGCATCAAGTCCGCATGCTGGAACCACCCGGAATACCGGCGCCGGTTCTCGAGCGCGGATGTGTATTCGGCCGTGCTCGATCATGGCGTGACGGATGTCGAGGAGTTCTGGCGGTTCGTGAAGCTGTAGCGATCATTTCTTCCTCACCGTCAGCGTCACATTCCCGAAGCTGCCGCCGATCACGAGATAGCCGCAGAAGATCCCGCCGTACGAGTCCGAGCCCCACACCACTGAGGCCTCCGACGTCGACGTCAGCGTGCCGTTCAGTGTCGTCGAGTGTCCCGATGCCGAGTAGTTCACGAAGAAGCCGCGCGTCGTGATCGGGATCGGCGGCGCGGGCTTCATCGTCGTCGTGCCGCGGCAAGTGCCGCCGGGCGTCGCGACCGAGAACGGCATCGTGATGCTCGTGATCGAGTTGCGCTCCACCGTGAACGCGATCGTCGAGCCGCCGGGCGTCTGCCCTTCCCACGCGCCGTCGTATGCGTTGCCGGCAATCGCGGGCGGCGGCGGCGCGGGCGTCATCTCGAAATACGAGCCGTCGTTGTTCACCGCGTCCTTCAACACGACATAGCCCGCGAGCTTCGGACTGTCCTGCGGCGGGCCGTCGACGCGTGCAATCACGTCGCTGCCGGTGGGCAGCGAGAACTGGCGGAAGATGTCGCTGATCTGGATCACCTGTCCCGGCGCGAGCGAGTACGTGTGATCGCCGCCGATCGCCGCGCCGCTCACCGCGTCATAAAACGACAGCCGCACCTCGGCCGGATTCGTGGCGGTGGAGAGAGAGCTCGTGAAGCCCGTGTTGGCGATGCCGAGGTTGGTGACGAGGACGGGACCGGAACCGGAGCGGGTCGTGTCGCGCGTGATCGAGATCAGCTGATCGCTTCTGCCCGACACCAGCGGCGTCGAGCGATACGCGAGACCGACCGTCGCGCCCGATGAGCCGTTCGCGTAATTCCAGACGCGCGCGACCGCGCTCACCTCCGTGCCGAGCGCGAAGTTCACGTCGGACGCGGTGAGCGTCAGCGTGCCGAAGACGTTCGCCGCCTGCGCGGCGGTCAGCGCGCCGTGATCGGCGAGCCATTGCATGAAGTCGTCCGCGTGAAACGTGCGCAGCGGATCGAGCGTGGCCAGCACGCCATCGCGGCGGATTTGATTGTCCGCCGACACGAACGCGTACTTCACTTCCGCCTTGCTGAGCGCCGAGTGATTCGTCACATCGAGCGACGTGTAGAAGAACGCCGTAGCGCCCTGCACGCGCGTGACGACGGGCAGAAACGCGCGGATCGTCTTCGGCGTCTGCGCCGAAACCTGTGCGGCCGCGAGGAGCGTGCAAACGCAGAGCTTCGCCCTGAGGTTCTTCATCGAGTCCTCCTTTGGAAACGACGTTGCCGAAGCGGATGGGCGGACGTAGATTCGCGGTAGCGACGCGATTCGTTCCACGCCCTCTCTCCTGCTTCAGAGCTAAAGGCGGGAATCGAGGACGAGATGGTGGATGCGCAAACTCCGGTCACCGAGCTGCTGCTGGCGTGGCGGCAGGGCGACGACTCGGCGCTGCAGCGGCTGATGCCGCTCGTGTACGACGATCTGCGCCGGCTCGCGCGGCGCTGCCTGCACGGCGAGCGCGCCGAGAACACGCTGCAGCCGACGGCGCTCGTCAACGAGGCGTATCTGCGCCTCGTGCGATCGAGCCGCGTGGAATGGCGCGATCGCGCGCACTTCTTCGCCGTCAGCGCGCAGCTCATGCGACGCGTGCTCGTCGACGAGGCGCGCAAGCGCCACTATCAAAAGCGCGGCGGCGCGTGCACCCGCGTCGCATTCGACGAGGCGAAGCTGCTCGCGCCGCAACGCGACGTCGACGTGCTCGCGCTGGACGAGGCGCTGCAGCGGCTCGCGGAGTACTCGCCGCGCAAAAGCCGCGTCGTGGAGATGCGCTTCTTCGCCGGACTCTCGATCGAAGAGACCGCGGCGGTGCTCGACGTCTCCGCGGACATCGTCAAGCGCGAGTGGCGCACGGCGAAGCTGTGGCTGTACCAGTCGCTGACGGAGGCGAGCGATGGAGCGCAGCCGCTGGAATCGCATTGAAGAAGTGCTTCAGAACGCGCTCGATCTCGAAGAGGACGCGCGCAACGCGTATCTCTGCGATGCGTGCGGCGATGATGATGAGCTGCGACGCGAAGTCGACGCGCTCCTCCAAAGCGAACAAGCGGCGGAGCTGCTCAGCGAGCGTCCCGCGATCGCGCGCTTCCTCCCGCCCGTGCTGCACGCGGGACGCACGATCAGCCACTATCGCATCGAGCAGCGCATCGGCGCGGGCGGCATGGGCGAGGTGTACGAGGCGCGCGACGAGCACCTGCACCGCGTCGTCGCGCTGAAGGCGCTCCCCGCCGCGTTCACGAGCGATCCGGAGCGCGTGCGCCGCTTCGAGCAGGAGGCGTTCGCCGCGTCGCGCCTCAACCATCCGAACATCATCACCATCTTCGAGATCGTGCACGAAGACGGCGCGCATTTCATCGCCGCGGAGCGCGTCGAAGGCGTGACGTTGCGCGACGTCATGCAGCACGAAGTGCCGCTCGATCAGGCGTTGCACGTGACGATGCAGGTCGCCGCCGCGCTCGAGGCCGCGCACACGGCGTGGATCATCCATCGCGACATCAAGCCGGAGAACGTGATGCTCCGCGCGGACAGCCTCGTAAAGGTGCTCGACTTCGGCATCGCGAAACTGAGCGACGAAGAAGACGCGCCCGGCACGATCGTCGGCACGGTGCGCTACATGTCGCCGGAGCAGCGCCGCGGCGAGCCCCTCGACGGCCGCACCGACCTCTTCTCCCTCGGCATCGTCGTGCACGAAATGCTGACGGGCGCGCGTCCCGGCGCCAACGGCGAGACGTCGAAGC
>DATELS010000175.1:0-4385 GCA_035276365.1 Thermoanaerobaculia bacterium | reverse complement strand
GAATGCGCTGATTGAGCTTCTGCGCGATCGTGATTTTGGGAGGATCGTTTTGCGCAAACACAGGGAGAGCCAGCGCGAGACACAGCAGGAGCGCCGGCGTCCTCGCCGGCTGGCGCGGCGGCGTCCCGCCGCCCGGATGGCGCCGCGTCATCACTGCTGGGTTCCTCCCGCGGGAGGCGGCGGCGTGGACGCCGCCGCATCAGCCGGCGGGGACGCCGGCGCTCCACTCATCGCGACGAACTTCGCTTTCGCGGCTTCGATCGGGATGTGCACCACGCCGTGCTGCTGATCCGTCCAGCCGTACGAGTGCAGCTTCTGGTCTTCCGCGGCGCGGAGCTCGATCAGGTCGACGACCGGCGTTCCCGCGTTCGGCGGGACGTTGTGCGCGCGCGGGAACGGTTGCAGGAGCGGCTGATTCTTCGGCACGTACACGTCCGGGGGACGCGCGACCAGCGTGTGAGGCGGATCCATGCGCTTGCTCTCGGCGCTCGCGAAGCGGTCGTAGAGGAACTTCACGAGGAAATGCGTGATCACGGCGAAGACGATGAAGATCACGAGCGCCTGCAGCAGCGGGCGCACCGGCACATCCGAGTGCTCGTGATGCGTCTCGGGGTTGAACAGATCGTCGTCTTCGTACTGGATGTGCTCAGGCATGACGCGTGAGGGCTCCTTCGCGGATGGCCTCATCCACCCACGACTCGTGAATCGGAATGATGGTCTGTCCCTTCAACTGCTGGATGAACGCCCACAACCACAGGCCGCCGATGCCGAGGAAGGCGGCGATGGTGATCCAGGAGAAGTGGAAGTGCTCGCCGTAATGCGCGGGCGCGACGAGCCAGTAGCAGTCGATGAAGCGCATCACGAGCAGGATGATCGTCACGATCGCAATCGTGCCCGGACGATCCTTGATCGCGCGCATGAGCAGCATGAAGAACGGCAGGAAGAAGTGGAAGAGGACGAGCGTCGCTGCCATCCATCCCCATCCGCCGTGCATGCGCTTCAGGTAGTAAGGCGTCTCTTCCTTGATGTTGCCGTACCAGATGAGCAGGAACTGCGAGAAGTTCGTGTACGCCCACAGCATCGTGAAGGCGAGCATCAGGTTGCCGAGGTCGCGGAAGTGCTGCCACTTCAGCACGCCCTCCATCGCGGGATTGTCCGCGAGCAGCGTGAGGAAGAACGTCACGAACGCGAACGCGGAGAGTCCCGCGCCGACCGTGAACGAGATGCCGAACATCGACGAGTACCAGCGCGGCTCGAGCGACATCACCCAGTCGACGGACGTCAGCGTCAGCGTGAGCACGATCATGAGCAGTCCCGCCGCGCTCCATTTGCGCCGCGAGAGCTCGGTGTATGGCGAGCGCGTCTTCGCGAAGTCGAGCGAGAGGATGCGAATGCGCCACGCCCACAGCGACCAGATCGCGAAGTAGACGACGGCGCGGATGATCCATCCCTGCGGATTGAGCCAGAGCTGCTTCTGTTGCAACAGATGATCGTGCGCCGCCTCGGGTGCCGCCCACTCGTAGATCTGCGGGAGCCCAAACGCGATCGGAATCCCGAACAGGAGGAAGAGCGGAATCGTGCGCGCCGCGGCACCGAGCGGACGCCGAATGAGCACGCCCCACTCGCCGCCCGTCACGTACTGCAGCATCAGCACGCCGAGCGCGCCCGCGGCGATGTCGAACCAGAAGACATACGGCGCAAGCCACGCCTTGAAGAACGTCGGGCGATCCATGAAGAAGCCCGCGACGCATCCGGCGATGCCGAGGATGCCGATGATCAGCGCGGGCACCTGCGCGCGGGCGATGCCGGTGATGCGCGGCTTCTGCGTATCCGTCGCCATCAGCGCGCGCCTCCGAGTTTCGCCTGCTCGCTCGCCGGGACGTCGGCGATCGTCGCGTTCTGACTGAGCTGCAGCGCGCGGATGTAAGCCACGATCGCCCAGCGATCGCGCGGCGGGATCATCGTTCCGTACGGCGGCATCGCGCCGAATCCATTCGTCATGACGTCGAAGAAATGTCCTGTGGGCTGCTTGCGCAGCGTCTCGGTGTGAAACGAGGGCGGGTGGCGGTAGCCGCGCGACGGGATCATGCCGTTGCCGTCGCCGACGCGACCATGGCACTCGGAGCAATAGATGTTGAAGCGTTCCTGTCCGCGATCGACGACCTCGCGCGTGATCGCGAACGGGAAACCGTCCGCGATCTGTCCGTTCATCTTGCCGGTATCGAAGAAGGGATCGGTGGAGATGTCGCCGCGCGCGACCGTGCCGGGGACGCGCGGACGCGACGCCATGCCGTCCGCGAAGAAGTCGCTCGACTCGAGCGGATCGTAGCGCGGCTGGTTCGCCATCTTCTGGCGGCACGCGCCGAGCGCGGCGACCGTCAGAAGCGCGAGGATGATCGATTTACCACGGGACATCGGTCACCTCGCGGGGTCCGAGCGTCTGCAGGAACTGCCGCGCCTCCTCGACCCGAAACCGCGGATCGCGCGCCTGAATGACGAGGAAGAATTTGTCGCGCGACGCGGAGTCGAAGCGGCGCACGTTGAAGACGGGGTGATACGGCATCGGCAGTCCGTTGAGCGCGAGCATGCCGAACACCGCGCCGAGCGCGGCGAGCAGGATCGTGCACTCGAACGTGATCGGGATCCACGCCGGCCACGAGTTGAACGGCTTGCCGCCGATGTTCAGCGGATAGCTGATCACGTTCGCGTACCAGCACATGAAGAAGCCGCCCATGCCGCCGAGGAGTCCCATCGTCAGGACGATGACGGAGAGACGCGACTTGTGAAAGCCGACCGCCTCCGCCAGTCCGTGAATCGGGAACGGCGAGAACGCGTCGATGGATGTGTAGCCCGCCTCGCGCGTCGCGTTGGTCGCGTCGAGCAGCGACTGCGGATCGGGGAACTCGGCGATGACGCCGTAGAGACCTTCGCGGATCTTTCCGATCGCCATGTCAGTGCTCCTCACCTTCCGCATGCGCCTGCGCCTCGGGCAGCAGCGTGCGCATCTCGAAGATGGAGATCATCGGGAGGAACCTCACGAAGAGGAACAAGAGCGCGAAGAAGAGACCGATCGAGCCGATGTAGAAGCTCCAGTCCCACACCGTGCCGTGATACATGCCCCACGACGACGGCAGGAAGTCGCGGTGCAGCGACGCCGGGATGATGACGAAGCGCTCGAGCCACATGCCGACGTTGACGAACATCGCCACGACGAACAGCCAGAACGGCGACGTGCGGAAGCGCTTCAGCCACATGAGTTGCGGCGCGAGTCCGTTGCACACCCAGAGCGCGATGTACATCTTCGCGTACGGTCCGGTGGCGCGGTTCTTCAGCATGTACGTCTCGAAGACGTTGCCGGAGTAAAGGCCGTAGAACCACTCCATCGCGTACGCGTACGCGACGATGAGTCCCGTCGCCAGCAGCACCTTGCCCATGTTCTCGAGGTGGCGCATGGTGATGAAGTCTTCGAGCTTGAAGAACTTGCGCGCCGGGATGGCCAGGGTGAGCACCATCGCGAAGCCCGCGAAGACCGCGCCGGCGACAAAGTACGGCGGGAAAAACGTGGCGTGCCATCCCGGCAACTGCGCGACCGCGAAGTCGAACGAGACGATCGTGTGCACGGAGAGCACGAGCGGCGTCGAGAGTCCGGCGAGCAAGAGGTACGCGTGCTCGTAGCGATGCCAGTGCTTCGCCGAGCCGCGCCATCCGAGGGCGAAGGCACCGTAGGCGCGCTTGACCCAGATGTTCGTGGCGCGGTCGCGCAGCGTCGCCAGATCGGGGATCAGTCCGACGTACCAGAACAGCGCCGAAACGGTCGCGTAGGTCGAGACCGCGAACACGTCCCACATCAAAGGGCTCCGGAACTGCGGCTGGATGCCCATCGTGTTCGGGTACGGGAAGAGCCAGTAGTCGTACCAGGGACGTCCGGTGTGCAGCGCCGGATAGAGACCGGCCGAGGCGACGGCGAACAACGTCATGGCCTCGGCGAAGCGGTTGATCGACGTGCGCCACTCCTGGCGAAGGAGCAGCAGGATCGCGGAGATCAGCGTGCCGGCGTGGCCGATGCCGATCCACCAGACGAAGTTGATGATGTCCATGCCCCATCCGACCGGATGGTTGATGCCCCAGATGCCGATGCCCTTGCCGATGAGCATGGTCATCGACACGCTGAGCAGGCCCACGCCGCCGAGGGCGATCAGGAAGCCGATCAGCCAGCCGATGGGGGTCTTCTTCCTCAGAACGATGGTCGAGATGTGGTCGGTGATCGTCGAGAAGCTGTGGCCCGGCTCGATCGTCGGCGTGGGGATGAAGCGCTCGGGGATGCGCGTCTCCTGCGTGACCGGGCGGAGCTCGTGGACGGGGGTGGTGTCTTTGGTCGCCATGGG
>DATELS010000174.1:0-6682 GCA_035276365.1 Thermoanaerobaculia bacterium | reverse complement strand
TGCTGAAGCAGAAAGACAAGCTTCGAGAGGTCCTCGAGAAGCACGAAACGCTCAGGATCGGGTGGGCCGTCGCGATCGAAGAGCATCTCACTCCGCCGAAGTTTCGTAATTTTGATATTGATTTCGGGTTATTCGATCGCGACAAGGTCGTTTCGTTTTTTCACAACTATTCTGAAGTCTCGAACGAGCCGCGCCGGTTCGATGTGTTCTTCAACACCTACGGCCGCTTGCAGCACGACGGCAAAGCCTTCCGTGACAACGAAGACATGGTAGAGCGTCACCTCCGCGGCTATCACTCGCTCGTTGAGCAGTGTCGCCTGGTGAGTCGACGGTTCGAACGCACGCACATCGGCGCATCAGAAAGGCGGGATGCGTTCCCGATCATCGCGGAAACCGCGCAAGAGATTGCGCCGAAGATCAACGAGCTCATCGAGCTGGATCGACAGACGAATCGCCGAGCGAATGGAAGGCAAAAGAAAAGCGAGTGAAGGGCTGGTCGTGACGTTGCCGCGTGGCGGAGGAGGTGGGATTCGAACCCACGGTACCGTTGCCGGTACGGCGGTTTTCAAGACCGCTGCCTTAAACCACTCGACCACTCCTCCGGGCTTCGGCGGGGAAAAACGCGAACAGTGCGTTACGGCAAAAGATTCACGTCCAGCGTGATCTTCAGGCGCAGGCGGCGATGCTGGCGCAGCTCGTCGAGCGTGAGGTTCAGCGGGATCGTCACCTCGCGCACGAGACCGTCGTTCGCGCGACGTTCCGGCGGCGCCACCGTCGTCGTCACCGCGGGTTGCTCGCCGAGGACCGGGAGCGAGTCGAGGTTACCCGCGGGAAGCGGGATCTCGATCGATGTCGTCGGCACCTCGATCGCGCCGTGCGACGAGCCGTAGTAATCGCCTACATCCTCGAACGGATTCGACGGCGGAATCGGAGCCGCGGCGCCGACCAGCTCCGTCGCCACGAGCGGGATGCTTTCGTCCGCGTCGTCGTCGAGCTCGAACTCCGGCTCGCGCGCGTGGAGAGCGGGTGTGGGAGACGGCGCGGCAGCAGCGGAAGCAGCGGCGGGCTTGTCCGCGAACGGATCCTCATCCTCGTCCCACAGCGACTCCGCGGGCGCGCTGCGTTGCGACGGCGCGTTCAGGATTTGAATCTCCTTGTCCAGCGGCTCCGAGCCTTCGAGTCCGTACTTCTTCACGAGATGCGTGAGCACGAGCTGCGTGATTCCCTTCAGCGTCTCCTCGACGCCGAGTCCCGTCGTCGCCACCGACTCGTACTTCGGCGAGCCGAGCTTGTTCAGCTCCGGGTCGATGTCCTTCACCGGCAGCGCGTTCGGCAGATCGCGCTTGTTGTACTGAATCACCAGCGGGATCTCGCGCATGCGAATGCCCTGGCGCTTCAGGTTGTCCTCGAGGTTCTGCATCGACTCCACGTTCGCATCGACCGCGAAGTCCTGGCTGTCGGCGACGAACACGATTCCGTCCGCGCCCTTCAACACGAGCTGGCGCGTCGAGTTGTAGTAGACCTGTCCCGGCACCGTGTAGAGCTGCAGCTTCGTGCGCATGCCGCGGATCTTGCCGAGGTCGAGGGGGAGGAAGTCGAAGAAGAGAGTGCGGTCCGTCTTCGTCGCCAGCGAGAGCATCTTGCTCTTGTTGTTGGACGGGAGCGAGTCGTACACGAACTGCAGGTTCGTCGTCTTCCCGCAGAGGCCGGGACCGTAGTAGACGATCTTGGCCGTGATTTCCTTCGTGGCGTAGTTGAAGAGGACCATTGGAGGTATCCGAGTCCGACGAGAGTAGCCAATTTGTTCAGGACAGGCAATCGCCGCTGTCCTATCATGCGCCCCCGGAGGTGAGCATGAGGCTTCGGCGACTCGTCGCCTTTCTCGTACTTCTCTTTCCCCTAACGATGCGCGCCGACGCGCCCGGCGTCTACGCCATCACCGGCGGCACCGTGCACACGGCGTCGGGTCCCGACATCGCGAACGGCATCGTCGTCATCCGCAACGGATTGATCGAAGCGGTCGGCGCGAACGTCGCGATCCCGCGCGACGCCACGACGATCGACGTCAAAGGCGCGCACGTCTATCCCGGTCTCATCGACGCCCAAACCTCCCTCGGCTTCACCGCGGCGACACCGTCGCGTCGCGGTGGAGGAGGAGGCGGCGGTGAGCGTCCCGCGGAGCCGACGTCCGACTCACTCGCCGCGCGCAACGCGAAGCTGAGCGACGACGACCTCGACGCGCGACGCGCGACCGGGGTCACGTCCATCGTCACCGCGCCGTCGAACGGCATTTTCAACGGCCAGTCCGCGCTGCTCAACCTCAGCGCGGGCACGAACGACTCGCGCGTGATCAAGAGCCCGATCGCGATGCAGATCTCGTTCAACACGCGACCGACGTGGACGTATCCAGACAGCCTGATGGGCGTCATGGCGTACATCCGCCAGAATTTCATGGACGCGCAACAGCAGCAGGCCGCGCGCGACGTCTACACGCGCTCGCCCGCCGGCCTGCGACGTCCCGCGGAGAACGCCGCGCTCGACGCACTCCAGCCCGTGCTGCGCCGCGACGTGCCTGTCGTCTTCATCGCCGACTCCGTGACGATGATGCATCGCGCGCAACTGTTGGCGAAGGAGTTCAACCTCCGCTACATCGTCTCCGGCGCGCGGCAGGGTTATGCAATGACGGACGATCTGAAGAGCATTCCGGTGCTCGTCTCCGTGAAGTGGCCGACCGCGCCGACCGACAAGGAAGATCGCGAAGATCAGCCGCTGCGCATCATTCGCGATCGCCAGCTCGCGCCCACGACGCCCGCGACGCTCGCGAAGAGTGGCGTTACCTTCGCGCTCGTCAGCGGCGCCGGCAAGACGGGCGACTTCATCCCCGGCATCCGCAAGGCGATCGAGAACGGACTCTCCGCCGATGACGCGCTGCGCGCCACCACCATCGCGCCTGCGCGCATCTTCGGCGTCGACCGCCAGCTCGGCTCGCTCGACGCGGGCAAGATCGCAAACGTCGTCGTCAGCGACAAGCCGATCTTCGACAAGGACGCGAAAGTGAAGCGCGTATTCGTCGACGGCCGCGAGATTCGCCTGCCGTCCGACGACAAGAAGGCGGCGGAAAGCGCGGCCGCGCCGATCGACGGCACGTGGTCGCTCAAGATCACGGCGCCCGACGGCAACATCTCGATGCAAGTCACGCTGCACGCGGAAGACGGGCGCCTGACCGGCACGTTCAGCGGCGATCGCGGCTCGGGCGAGATTCGCGGCGGCACGATCGATGGCAACTCGTTCCAGTTCACGCTCTCCGCGAACGCGCAGAACGCGGCCGAGGCGACGGACTGGGTGTTCAGCGGCACGCTCGCCGACAAGTCCATGTCCGGCACCGTCACCACCACCCTCGGCAAGTTCGAATTCAGCGGGAGCAAGTCGGAATGAGAAAGACGACGTTCGCTGCACTCGCACTCACCTTCGCGTTCAGCGCGCTCGCGCAGGAGCGCGTCACGCTCATCAAGAACGCCACGATCCTCACCATCACGAACGGTGTGATCGAGAACGGATCGCTGCTCATCCGCGGCTCGAAGATCGCGGCGGTCGGCAAAGACATCGCCGCGCCCGCGGGCGCGCGCGTCATCGACGCCACCGGCAAGTTCGTGATGCCGGGCATCATCGATACGCACAGCCACACCGCCGTCGAAGGAAGCGTGAACGAGATCTCGCTGCCGAACACCGGCATGGTGCGCATCGTCGACGCGTTGACGAACGAAGACATCTCCGCGTATCGCCAGCTCGCCGGCGGCACGACCGCCGCGCTCGTGCTGCACGGCTCCGCGAATGCGATCGGCGGCCAGAGCCAGATCGTGAAGTGGAAGTGGGGACGTCCGATCTCCGAGTGGCCCATCGCCGGCGCGCCTCGCACGATCAAATTCGCCCTCGGCGAGAATCCGAAGAGCTCGAACTTCCGGCCGCCCGAGGGGCAGCCGAGGCAGTATCCGGCGACGCGGATGGGAGTCGAGGAAGTCATCCGCCAGTCCTTCACCGACGCGCGCGACTACATGGCGCGCTGGGACGAGTACAACGCGAAGACGAAGCGCGGCGAGGCCGCGATTCCGCCGCGCCGCGATCTGTTGATGGAAACCATGTCTGCGATTCTGCGCGGCGAAATCGACGTCCACTCGCACTGCTATCGCTCGGACGAGATCATGATGCTGCTCAATCTCTCCGACGAGCTCGGGTTCAAAGTCCGCGAGCTGCAGCACGTGCTCGAAGGCTACAAAGTCACGCCCGAGATCGTGAAGCACGGCGCGGCCGGCGGCACGTTCATCGACTGGTGGGGATACAAGGCCGAGGCGTATGACGCGACGCCGTACAACGTCGCGTTGATGGTGCGCAACGGCGTCCTCACCGCGGTCAACTCCGACTCCGACGAGCTCGCGCGCCACCTCAATCACGACGCCGCGAAGTCGATGAAGTACGGCGGACTCACGGAAGACGAGGCGCTGCGGCTCTGCACGATCAACGGCGCGAAGATGCTGCGCATCGACAATCGCGTCGGCTCGATCGAGGTCGGCAAGGACGCGGACGTCGTGATCTGGAACGGGCATCCGCTGTCGTCGTACTCGCGCGTCGAGACGACGTTCATCGAAGGCGACGTCTACTTCGATCGCGAGACCGATCTCAAGCAACGCGAGGCGCTGCGCAAGGAGAAGGAAGAGCGCCTGAAGAAAGAAGACGACGAGGCGAAGAAGGCGAAGGACACGAAGAAGGAGAAGAAGAATGCGTAAGGCGATCGCGGTCCTCCTCTTCGCGGGCAGCGCGTTCGCGCAGTCGGTGATCGTCAACAATCCCGGCGTCAAAGCGACGGTCGCCATTCGCAACGCGACGATCGTTCCGGTCACGTCCGCGCCGATTCCGAACGGCACGATCGTGTTCGCGAACGGCGTCATCACCGCGATCGGCGCGAACGCCGCGATTCCCGCGGGGGCGACGGTCATCGACGGCACCGGCCTCTCCGTCTATCCGGGCATGATCGACAGCGGCTCGACGGTCGGACTCGTCGAGATCGACTCCGTCTCCGGCACCGTCGACACGACGGAGCTCGGCGAGTACAACCCGAACGCGCGCGCGGCGGTGGCGATCAATCCGCACAGCGAGCTCATCCCGGTGACGCGCGTCAGCGGCGTGACGCATGTCGTGAGCACGCCGGACGGCGGCACGATCTCCGGACAGAGCGCGCTCATTCAACTCTCCGGCTGGACGCCGAACGAGATGGTCGTGAAGGCGCCGGCGGCGATGCACATCCGCTTTCCGCGCATCCGCAACTCGCCGATCAACGACGCGCCGGACGAGGAGCAGGAGAAAGAACGGAAGAAGAGCTACACGAAGGACGTCGAAGGGTTGCGCGATCTGTTGCGCGACGCGCAGGCGTACGGACGCGCCGCATCCGCGCGCAATGCCGACAAGAACGTGCGCCGCTACGATCGCGATCTCGTGCTCGAAGCGTTGGTGCCAGTCGTCGAAGGTCGTGTGCCCGTCGTGATGCACGCCGATCAGGCGCGCGACATCAAGGCGGCGCTGGAGTTCGGCGACGAGTTCAAGCTGAACATGATTCTCGCGGGCGGCGACGACGTCGCGCGCGTGATCCCCGAGCTCAAGAAGCGCGACGTCCCCGTCCTCCTCGGACCCATCCTCTCGCTCCCCGGACGCGAAGACGATCCGTACGATCTGCTCTTCACGAATGCGAAGACGCTGTACGACAACGGCGTCCGCTTCGCGATCCGCAGCGCGGACGCGCACAACACGCGCAACCTGCCGTATCACGCCGCGACCTGCGCGGCGTTCGGACTGCCGAAAGACGTCGCGCTGAAGGCGGTGACGATCTTTCCCGCGCAGATCTTCGGCGTCGCCGACCGCATCGGCTCGCTCGAAGTCGGGAAGCAGGCGAGTCTCATCGTCACGGATGGCGATCCGCTGGAGTTCCGCACGAACGTGAAGCGCGTCTACATCGCGGGAGAAGAGATTCCGATGGAGTCGCGGCACACGCTGTTGTACGAGAAATTCAAGCAGCGGCCGAAGTAGGCCGCTGCGCTACAATCGCTGACCCTGCTCTTTTTCAATTCGCGTCCGACGTGGTGAACGGGAAGCCGGTGTGATGCCGGCGCGGCCCCCGCCACTGTATCCGGAGACGACTCGCGCCTTGATCCAGAGGATCCCCACTGCGTACAGCGGGAAGGGGGCACGGGAAGGACGACCCGGAAGCCAGGAGACCGGCCCGTCGGACATTCGCCACTGATCGGCCTTCTTCGGAGGGAAGGAGTCGTCATGCATTTCCTTTTTGCTTTCGTCCTCGCACTCACCACACCACCCAACCCCACAGTCAACGAAGAGATCATCGTCACCGCCTCGGCATCACCCGAGGAGATCGACGAGACGCCGGTCGCGGCGACGGTGATCACGCGCGAGCAGCTCGAGCGTCGCGAGGTGCGCGACGTCGCGGACGCGCTGCGCGAAGTGCCCGGCCTCGCCGTGTCGCGCACGGGATCGCCGGGCAAGAACACGACGCTGTTCATCCGCGGCGGCAGCTCGAAGCAGGCGCTCGTCTTGTGGAACGGCGTCGAGATGAACAACGCGTATTTCTCCGGCTACGACTTCGGACAGCTCTCGTCCGCGGGCGTGGAGCGCGTGG
>DATELS010000173.1:0-8310 GCA_035276365.1 Thermoanaerobaculia bacterium | reverse complement strand
TGGCACGTTTGACGAAAGTCCGGCCGACCAATTGCGCGATTCCGATCAACTGCAGGAGATGATCCGCGCGATGTTGAAACGCTACTTTCGAAAGAGCATGGGACGCAGGCCGATGATCCTGCCCGTGATCTGGGAGATGTGATGTCGATTCTGCAGGCCATCGTTCTCGGCCTCGTGCAGGGGCTGACCGAGTTCATCCCCATCTCGTCCACCGCGCATTTGAAAATCGTCCCCGAGCTTCTCGGCTGGGGCGATCCCGGTGCCGCGGCGTCCGCCGTCATCCAGTTCGGAACCATTCTCGCGGCGGTGATCTACTTCTTCCGCGACCTCGTGCGACTCACGATCGGCTTCTTTCGCGGACTGGCGACGCGCAAGCCGTTCGCCGATCCCGACTCGCGCGAGGCGTGGTTCGTCATCTTCGCCACGATCCCCATCGTCGTCCTCGGCATCCTCCTCAAGCATCTGATCGAGGGCGTGTTTCGGAGCACATGGGTGATCACGATTCAGTTGATCTCCATCGCCGTGCTGCTGCAGGTCGCGGAGGCGTTCGCGCGACGCCGCGGCTTTCGCGAGCGCGACGACTTCACCGCGAAGGACGCGTGGGCGATGGGCTTTGGCCAGTGCATCGCGCTCATCCCCGGCTCGTCGCGCAGCGGCTCGACGATCATGACCGCGCTCTTCCGCCGCATTCCGCACGACACCGCGGCGCGCTTCTCGTTCCTCATGAGCATTCCCGCGATCACCGCCGCGGGCGTGTTCGAGCTGATCTCCGAGCGCGCACAGCTCGCGAAGATCGGCGCGATTCCGATCGCGGTCTCGATCGCCGTCGCGTTCGTGTCCGGCTGGGCGTCGATCTGGTTCCTGCTGCGCTACCTGCGCACGCACACAACGCATGTCTTCATCTACTACCGCTACGTCCTCGGCGCCGTGCTCGCGGCGCTGCTGCTGTCATCATGTAGCGCGATGCCCGCGGCCAACGCGAACACGAGCACGCGCTACCTCGCCCTCGGCGACTCGTACACGATCGGCGAGACGGTGAGCGCGGACGAGCGCTTTCCGAATCAGCTCGCGAAGGCGCTCGGCATCGGCGAGCCGCAGATCATCGCCAAGACCGGTTGGACGACGGACGAGCTGAACGCCGCGATCGACGCGGCCGATCCGAAGGGTCCGTTCGAGCTCGTGACGCTCCTCATCGGCGTGAACAATCAATATCGCGGACGCGACGCCGAGCAGTATCGCGGCGAGTTCAAGGCGCTGCTGCAGCGCGCGATCGGCTTCGCGGGCGGCGACGCGAAGAATGTCGTCGTCGTCTCGATTCCGGATTGGGGCGTGACGCCGTTCGCGGAAGGGCGCGATCGCGCGAAGGTCGCGCGCGAGATCGATCAGTACAACGCCATCAATCGCGAGGAGACGTCGCGCGCCGGCGCGCGTTACGTCGACATCACGCCGATCTCGCGCCGCGCCGACGCGTCTCTCGTCGCCAGCGACGGCCTCCATCCATCAGACGCCCAATACGCGGAATGGGTGAAGGCGATCGCGCCGGAAGCCCGCGCCGCGCTGCGGTAAGGGTAGGGAATCGCTGTACTCTGTCACTCCTAACGATGGAGGACAGATCATGGCCAAGGGACTCTCGTTGCACATCGGCTTGAATGCAGTCGATCCAGCGAAGTACGGCGGTTGGAGCGGCAAGCTCGCGGGTTGTGAGAACGACGCGCGCGACATGGCCGCCATCGCCACGAAACAGGGCTTTACTCCGAAGGTGCTGCTGACGAAAGCCGGCACCTCGGTGGCGGTGACCGCGGGCATCAAGGCCGCCGCGGCGAAGCTCGTCGCTGGCGACGCGTTTTTCCTCACGTACTCGGGTCATGGCGGACAAGTGCCGGACGCGAATCGCGACGAAGACGACGGGCTCGACGAGACGTGGTGTCTGTACGACCGGCAGATGCTCGACGATGAGCTGTACGGTTTATACGGCCTGTTCGCGAAGGGCGTGCGCGTGACCGTGCTCTCCGACAGTTGCCACAGCGGCACGGTGCTGCGCATGGCGCTCGACAGCGGCGCGCGCATTCCGATCCGCAGCGCCGGCACGATCGACTACAGCGCGCTCACTCCGCGTGCGATGCCGCGCGAAGTGCAGCGTCCCGCGTTCGAGATCCAGAAGCGCGCGTTGTCGCGCGCGCAGAAGGCGTACGCGAAGCCGCCCGCGGTGAAGGCGTCGGTCGTGCTGATCTCCGGCTGCCAGGACAACCAGACCTCGGCGGACGGCGCGCGCAACGGTCTCTTCACCGAGACGCTGCTGCGCGTGTGGGACGACGGCCGCTACACCGGCTCGCTCAAAGAGTTCCACAATCGCATCCAGCGGCAGATGCCGTTCGTGCAGTCGCCGAACTATTTCAAGGTGGGAACAGTGAGCGCGACGTTCGAGAACGCGAAGCCGTTCGCGTTGTAACGCGCGCTACTCGGACAGGACCTGGACTTCCGGAATGTTGCGGTACTTTTCCGCGAAGTCCAGTCCATACCCGATCACGAACTGCGGATCGATCGAGAAGCCGACGTAGTCCGGCGTGAACGGCACCTTGCGCGCCTTCGGCTTGTCGAGGAACGCCGCCGTCTTCACCTGCGCCGCGCCGCGGCTCTCGATGTAGTTGTGCACTTCGCGGATCGAGAGACCGCTGTCGATGATGTCCTCGACGATGAGCACGGTCTTGCCGCGCATGTCGAGCTGCGGCTCCTTGAGAATCGTGACGACGCCCGACGAATACTTCTGATTGCCGTAGCTCGAGATCTGGATGAAGTCGAGCGCGACGTCGAAATTCATCTGCCGCACGAGGTCGGCGCAGAAGAACATCGCGCCCTTCAGCACGCACAGCGCGATGATCTCCGCGCCCGCGAGCTCGGTGCTGATTTGCTGGGCCATTTCGGAAACGCGGCGGTCGATCTGTTCACGGCTGAATAACGTCGTCTGTGCCATTCGTGTCAGAATCATAGCATTCGGATTTCGCCGTGTCGGTCGTCGAACTGAGCGCACTGCAGAGCCGTTACGCGCGGGCGTCGGACCGCTTCAAAGCGGTGTGGACGTTCCATCAATTCGCGACCGGCGTGTTCGGCAAGATCCTCCATCAGGCGCTCCCGTACCAGGTCGATTTCACGCGCCTCTACGATCGCGTGAAGCATGTGTCGTCGATGCTGAACGTCGCGCAGGCGTCGCAGGCGACGCTCGGCATGGACGACATCGAGCACGGCATCGATCGCGCTTCGCGCGAGCTGATGCTCGCCGACGACAAGATCAGTCCCTCGGTCGTCCGCCGCTTCTTCGAGAAGCTGAAGCGGCAGGACGACAACATCATTCACTTCCTCATCAAGTTCTATTTCTACGCGGACGCGGTGGAAGGCGACCGCCGCGACAAGATCGATTTCCTCTTCACGCGACTCGGCGAGGACTGGGTGCCGCAGCGCGCGGAGTATGTGTCGCGCGAGTCGCTCGACCTCCGCCAGCGCGTGATCGCCCTCGTCACTCTCCTCCGCCTCGGCGATGCTCCGTCCGAAGAGATCGTGAGCATCATTCGGGCAATCCGGAGGATGCGCGAGGACATCGCCGCGCTCGACGAGTTCGACTCACTCATCGACAGCAACCTTCTCAAGAATGCGCGCACATTCAAGCACCGCATCGGCGATCTCTACTTCAATCCCGACGTGCTGATGGCGGTGATCGATCTCAACGTCACGACGAAGAATCGCTTCGCCAAGCTCTATCCGAACGAAGAGCAGCGTCTCCTCGCCGACGCCGAGAATCTGATGGAACACGGCAAGGCCATCGAGCAGAACTTCGGCGACTCGAATCCGAGTCTGCTCGAGGAGATCGCGCGCTTCCGCGACTACAAGGAGCGCTTCGACGCGCTCCGCGCGCAGTCGAACGTGAAGCACGACGTCGTCGCGGGGCTCAAGGCGAGCATGAACAACATCCTCGCGCAGCTCGATCGCGGACTGCAGGGCTACGAGGAGGTGCCGGCCGAGTTCCCCGCGGAGCTGTTCGACGAGACGCGCCGCGTCGACAGCGTGACGCGCCGCTTCGGCAGCGGCGAGCCGCTCCTCGAGTACGTACTGCGCATCGACGCGGCGATCGAGATTCTCGATCCGTCGATTCCGATCGAGGAGCTCGTGGAGTTGCCGTCGGTGCGCGAGCTGCGGCTCGAGACGTGGGAGGCGGCCGCGTATCAGAAGCTGATCGAACAGCGCGCCGCGGACGGCGACGATGACACCGAGGAGTTGTGGTTGTTGTATGTGAGGGCGGCGGCGCTGCGGATCAAAGTCGACGAAGAGGCGACGATCCTCGCGACGGCGATGGCCGCGGGCGTGCGTCCGGAGCCGGAGCTGCTGACGAAGGCGAAGCACAGCCTCGATCTCGCGAAAGAGCTCGACGAATTGTTCGGCGACTTCCTGCAGGAGGCCGTGTACTTCACGAACCGGAAGATCCTGCATCAGCTCTATCGCTCGCGCTTCCGTCTGCTGCGCGGGTTTTCGGGACTGTGGCTCATTTATGATCGGCAGTCGTGAAGATCTATCGCTTCCTCCATCGCGGCCGCATCGCTGAGTCATCCGAGGTTCCCGAAGGCGCGACGCTCCTTCCGCCGGTGACGCCGACGAAGATCGTCTGCGTCGGCCGCAACTACGCGGATCACGCGAAGGAGCTCGGCAACGAGGCGCCGAGCGAGCCGATTCTGTTTCTGAAGCCGCCGAGCGCGCTGCTCGCGCCGGGCGGAACGATCGTGCGGCCGCGCGCGTCCCAGCTCGTGCATCACGAGGCGGAGCTGGCGATCGTCGTAGGACGCGAAGCGAAGGACGTGAAGGCGGACGCGTGGCGCGACTACGTACGCGGCTTCGCATGCGCGAACGACGTGACCGCGCGCGATCTGCAGCGCAAGGACGTGCAGTTCACGCGCGGCAAAGGCTTCGACACGTTCTGTCCGATCGGTCCGTGCATCGAGACGGAGCTCGATCCCGCGGACTTGCGCGTGACCGCGCGCGTCAACGGCGAGGTGCGGCAGGACGGACGCACATCGCAGATGATCTTCTCGTGCGGCGTGCTGTTCGAGTTCATCACCGCGGTGATGACGCTGATGCCGGGCGATGTGATCCTGACAGGCACGCCGGCGGGAGTCGGGACGCTCGAAGCCGGCGACACGATCGAAGTCGAGATCGAAGGCATCGGCGTGCTGCGCAACGATGTGGCGTGAGCCGCTCATCCGCCTCTTTCCCGCGCTCGCGTCGCTCGATGCCGGCTGCTATGTCGTCGGCGGCGCGGTCCGCGATCTGCTCCTCGAACGCGCGCCGGCGGACGTCGACGTCGCCTGCATCGATCCTCTCCGCATCGCCCAATCCCTCGGCCGCAAGGTGATCCGACTCGGCGACCAGGAGCATCTCAGCGCCTATCGCGTCGTCCTTGGCGAGCACGTGTACGACTTCGCGGAGCTGCTCGATCACGACATCGACCGCGATCTCGAGCGACGCGACTTCACGGTGAACGCGATGGCGGTCGCACTCGATCGCGACGAGTTGCTCGATCCACACGGCGGGCGTCGCGATCTCGCGTCGCGCGTCGTGCGCATGGTGAAGGCGGAGAACTTCGACGACGATCCGCTGCGCATGCTGAAGGCGGTGCGCATGGCGGTGAAGTACGACTTCACGCTCGATCCCGCGACGCTCGAGGCGATTCGCGCGCGTGCGCCGCGCATCAGCGAGGTGGCGACGGAACGCGTGATCTACGAGCTGTCGGTGATCTTCTCGTCGAACGCGCTGCGCAACGCGATCGCGCTGCTGCGCGCGACTGGATTACCCCTCGGACTCACGCTGCGCGACGTGCACGCGGATGACGTCTCGCTCGCGGGTGCGTACGCGTTGCTCGTCGAGGATCCGCGCGGGTACGCGGAGCGCTGGCGCTGGAGTGAGGTGCTGCTGCGCGACGTGCTCACGCTGCGCACGCTGATCGAGCAGCACGATCGCATCGCGTTGTACGACGCCGGCGAATCCGTCGCGCGTCAGCTTCCCGCCGTCCTGCGCGCGATCGGTCGCGATGACGCGCTCGACTGGCCGGACTTTGCGATTCGTCCGCTGCTGACCGGGAACGAGATCGCCGAGCTCACCGGCCTCGCGCCGGGAAAAGAGCTCGGCGCGCGGAAGCGCGCGCTGCTCGAAAAACAAATTCGAGGAGAGGTCGCGACGCGCGAAGAAGCGGCGGCGTTCGTTACGGCGCGAGCGTGACGTGCACCTCGCCGACCGTCACGTGCGCGTCGACCTTCGTGTGGCCCCCGGCGTTCACGTAGTGCGTGCGGCCGGGGAAGATGCCTTCGCGATCGATGATCTGGCGGCCGAGGTTGGTGTGGACTTCGCCGATGCGGCAGGAGGCGTTGAGCTCCTTCACCTTCGCGCGCGGCACGCGCACATGCACTTCTCCGGCGCGGAGATCGACGTTCACGTCGCCGAAGTCGCCGTCGACGTCGATCTCGCCCGCGGACGTTTCGAACGCGACGTCGACTCCGGCCGGCAGATCGATGCGGAGATCGAGTCCGGTGAACTTCTGCGCGCGCCAACTGTTCGCGCTGCGTCCGAACTTGCGCCGGATGATCGCCTCCGGGCCGTTCACGTAGATCTCGACCGCCGTGTCGTTCACGACCGACTGCGCCCACGTGCGCTCGCGCGAGCCGTCGAAGTCGCGTGAGGCGATGCCGGAGACGGCGAGGTGCGTGCTCGATCCGTTGCGCACCGTGAACTCGCCGTGCGGGATGTCGATGACGACGCGGCGCACTTGTCCGCGCGGAATCGAAGTCTGGAACGAGTGCTCGACGTCGTCCGCGAGGGCGGAGGAGGCGGCGAGGAGGGTGGCGGCGAGAACGAGAGCGTTGCGCATATCTAGAGTTACGTTCGGATGCACCTGAAAGTTGCGCGCAAAAAAACACGGGGCCGGCTTACGCCGGCCCCGCGAGTACGACTCCCCAAAGAATCGGTGATGATCGCTTATTTCTTCTTGGACGACTTCTTGGAGCTGCCGCCCTTCTTCGCCGAGGACTTGGAACCGCCCTTCTTAGCTGCCATTAGTTTTCACCACCTTTCATTGCCGTACGGGATCTCCCGATCGCGCTTCTGGGCATGACGCGCCGGAATCGTTCCGGCAAACCGAAGACGTGGGAGGAACGGGGGAAGAAGAGGAGAGACGGTGGCTGACGACCTGCGACTGACTGGTTGCTTCTTCTTTCCAGTTGGCGATCATCGTTTTTATCTATGCGAAAAATAAGATCGTTAACTCATATTGTCAAGCATTTGTTTATCAAAATCGTAATTCAGCACCCGACGTTCCACGATGTTCCACGATTTCGTAGGCCTTTCGAGTGCTCTCCGCGCATCGTTTCCACGTGAAGAGACGCGCGCGCTCGACGCCGCGCGCGCTCATCTCCGCGCGCAACGACGCATCATTCGCGACGCGCGTCATCACATCAGCGAGCGCGCGCGCGTCGCGCGCATCGAAGTGCAGCGCCGCGTCGCCGGTGACTTCGAGCAGCGCCGCTGCATTCGACGTGATCACCGGTACGCCGCGCGCCATCGCCTCGAGCGCGGGAAGTCCGAAGCCTTCTTCAACACTCGGCATCACGAGCGCGATCGCGGAGTCGTACAGCGGCGCGAGATCATCGACGAAGCCCGCGATGGTGACGCGCTCGCGCTCGCGAAAGCGCGCGAACGGCGCGCCCGCCAGCGTGAGCGTGATGTTCGGCGCGAGTGCGAGCGCGTTGACGAGCGTCTCGACGTTCTTGTGCGGCTTGTCGTTGCCCACGTAGAGGAACGTGGGCGTGACGGGCCGCCGGCCGAGGGCGGCCGGCGCTACACCATTCGGCGTGACGATCACGTTCTTCGCGCCGAGCTCCGACTCGAGCTCGCGCTTCACGGCCTCGCTCACCGTCAGCACCACGCGCGCCTTGCGAATCGCGCGCGTGATCATCGCCCGCGCGTAGATCGGCGCGAGCGGATTGCGCTGCGGCTGATGGAGATGAATGAGGTCGTGAATCGTGACGACGACCGGCACGCGCGTGAACGGCACGACGTAGTGCGGCGCGTGAAAGACGTCGAGGCGCGCGCGATCCGCGGCGCGACCGATGACGACGAGCTCGCGTGCGGAGTAGTGCGGCGCGTTCACGACGACGTGCTCGATGCCCGCGGGCAGCCGAGCGTCCGCGGGCGCGAAGGCGACGTACTCGTCCGGCATCCCGAGCTCGAGGAGGCCGCCGAGGAGGCCGCGGATGTAGGTGCCGATGCCGAAGTCGC
>DATELS010000172.1:0-8940 GCA_035276365.1 Thermoanaerobaculia bacterium | reverse complement strand
CGCGGCCGTTCTCCTGTTCCTCGCCGGATTGCAGTTGCACGCGCAGTGCGGCGTCGAGCGCTGGTCGATCAAGACCGGCACCGACTCCCAGGCACCGTCCATCAGTCTCTCCACCTGGATCTCGACCACCATCTACAACATGCGCTCTTCCGCGAAGCCGGCGTCGCTGCCGGCGAACTCGCGTCTCTCGCCGCGCGAGCTGAATCAGTACCGCATCAGCGGCACGCTCGTGAAGTACGTGCGCGAAGGCGACTCCGACTATCACCTCGTCGTTCAGGATGCGTCCGCGCGGCAGATGATCGTCGAGATCCCGGCGCCCAACTGCATCGGCTCCGGCAGTCCGTTCGGGAGCGGCGTCGCGCACGCGCGCTCGCAGTTCGACGCGCGCTTCACCGCCACGACGTCGATGAAGTCGACGTCGACGCCGGTCACGCTGCGCGGGATCGGCTTCTGGGATTACATCCACGGACAGACCGGCGTCGCGCCGAACGGCATCGAGATCCACCCCGTCCTCGACATCACCTTCGGCTCGGCCGCGCTCGCGCCGGCCGTGGAATCCGAGGATGGGGAGCCGGTGCTCGAGCGGACGTGGCCGGACGACATGGTGCTCGACAACGACGGCGGCCGCGTGCACGTCTATCGCGGCGGCGACGGGCTCGCGAACGTGCTGTTCCACGGCGGCAGCGTCGTCGAGAATCCGTCGCTGCAGATTCTTTTCGCCGGTGATTCGTGGAGCGACGACGCGAAGGCTTCCGTGTTGTCGATCGCGCGCGAGATCAATGCCGATGCGCGCTTTGCGGATCTGTGGCGCTACGGCGTCCGCACGAGCGGCCTGCTCATCGGCGCGAATCGCATCTTCCCCGACGTGCGCACGCCGCGCGGCGCGGAGCGCGAGGTCGCGCGCGAGCTCACCGATCTCGACGTGCAGCGCGCGCTCGCACGCGCCGTCGAAGCGGGCAGCATTCAGCACGTCGACAAGGAGACGGTGTACGTGGTGCTGCTCGATCGCGCATCCGCATCCGTCGGCGAGACGCGCGACTTCGTCTCGTATCACTCGGAATTTCATCCGGATGATCTGCCGATGCGCTACGTCGTCGTGCAAGGAGGACTGTCGCCCGACGCGCTTCGCGACGCGATGTTGACGAGCATCTATCGTGCGCTGGTGAATCCCGCCGGCGACGCCTGGTATTGATGCGGCGACTGGCATTCGTTCTCGCCCTGAGCGCCTCGCTCGGCGGCTGCACGTCCGTGCCGCGCTACGCATTCCAGCGCGCTCTGGAAAACCAACAGCGCGTCGACAAGCTCCGCCTCGGACAGACGCTCGCAGAAGTGGAGGCCGTCATGGGACGGCCTCCCGAGCGCCGCTCGACGCGCCTCCGCTTCGACGGACTCTCGATCGAGGAATGGAGCTACCTCACCGACTACGTGCGCAAGATGGACACGGTCATCACCTTCGTCGGCGGCAAAGTCGAAGAGATCCGCTCCGCGCCGTGGGAAGAAGAGTGATCGCTCCCGCCCCCCGCCCGTAACCCCAGCCTTCCCTCCTTCCGCCTGGTTGTTTATTCTGGATCCGTCACGAGGGGTCGGTGACCGAATACATCAACGTGAAGATCACGTCCGCGGAGAACGCTTCGCGGCTGAAGGTCGTGTGGAGTCGCGGCGGACGCGAGTTCCGCCCGTATCTTCTCGACATCGACATGGTGCGGAGGACGGCGAATGAACACGTCCGCCCGGCGCTGACGGAGCTCGTCCGCGCCATGCGCGCGCAGGATCGCACGCGAATCGCCGACGCATTGCGCGAAACCGCCGTTGCAGGCCGGCGCCTCCACGACGTCCTGTTCTACGCCGAAGCGGGAAGTGCGCAGGACCCCGCGTCCGTGCAGAAGTGGCTTGCAAAGATGGATGACGTCCGCATCGGCTTCACCGTCGATCCGCGCATTCACGTTCCCTGGGGACTCGTCTTCGACAGCGATCCCGACGCGATCCCCGCGGGCGCGATCGATTCTCAGCACTACGACTCGTTCTGGTGCCTGAAGTACGAGGTCTCCACCGTCTACAGTTTCCTCGAGCCACTTGGCTTACAGTCGCCGGCGGATCCCGAGGCGTTTAGTCTGGCGGCGGCGGTCGATGAGCAGGTGCTGGGCAGGATTCTCGACAAGATCGGAGCGGACGATCAGGAGGCGTGGCAATCCGTGAAGAGCGCGGCGCGGGCGTTCTTCACCTCGTCCTCCGATCTGATTCAGCAGTGGAACCAGAACAGCGACACGATCGCGCTCCTTTACTTTCTCTGCCATGCCTCCGGAACCGAATTGCGACTGACCAACGATCAGCTCTCGATCGATGACTTCAAATTGAAATTGAGACGCCAGTCTTCGGTCGACCGTCCGCCGTGTCTCGTCATCCTGAATGGATGTCTCACCGCGACCGGCAGCGAAACCGGCGGTTTTCTCGAAGCCACCGGCGCGAGCGGATATTGCGGGTTCATCGGCACGGAGACGAAGATCCCGGACGTGTTCGCGTTCCGTTTCGGCCGCGATCTCGTCGCGCGCATGCTGTTCAACGGAGAGACGGCGGCCGAGGCGTTGGCGCAGTTGCGGAAGGCGCACTGGCCGCTGTCACTCGTCTATCAGTTGTATGGTGATCCCGCGCTGCAGGTGAAAGTGCCGGAGTCGCGGTTCACTCCCACGAACGCGAACTACTCCGACGGTCCCCTGGGGACGCACGACATATGACGCTGATTCAAAAATCGGATCAATGGCCGCGCCGGCCGTACAAAGGCCTGAGCTACTACGGTCCGGATGACGTCCTGTTGTTCGCGGGAAGAGATGTCGACGTCACGCGGTGCGCGATGATCACCGCGCAGCCGGGAACGCGCGTGACGATCCTGCACGGCGGCACCGGTTGCGGCAAGTCGTCGTTTCTGCGCGCGGGTCTCATCCCGTATCTGGAGAGTCGCGGCCGCGGATTTCGCTTTCTGAAGAATGACGAGTCGCGTGCGATCTTCATCCGCTCCACCGCCACTCCTCTCGCGAACCTCGGCGAGGAGATGATCCGCTTCGCGGCGCGCGAGCGGCACATCGAGACGCCCGACGGCGAAACGCAAATCGTCACGATTCCGCTCGAAGCGACGTGGCGGCACTCGCGCAATCCCGCGCAGGATCAGGTTCGTGCGCTGTCGCGCATCGCGGCCGCGGTGTCGGAAACGCTGGTCGTTGTGATCGATCAGGCCGAAGAAGTGCTGACGCTCAACGCCGGTCAGGAAGGACTTGCGAATCGGAACGACTTCTTCAACTTCATCGCCGAATTCAGCCGCTCCTCATTCGATCTCAAACTGCTGATCGCGATTCGCACGGAGTATTACGGGCGCTACCGCCACGCGATTCAGGAGGCGGGCGGCGACATGGGTGCGATCGCGGAGTTTTTTCTCGACGATCTCAGCGACAGCGAATTGGTCGATGCGATTCTGCGTCCGACGCTCGAGGAAGACGTCGCCGGAATGGGATCGCCGCGCGAGAGATATGGATTTGTCTTCGAGGATGGATTACCGCAGCGAATCGTGAAGGATCTGCGCAAGGCAAACCTCACCGGCGGAATCCTGCCGGTGACGCAGATCATCTGCGACGCGCTCTACGACAAGCTCGACGCATTCGCGATCCCCACGCGCGTCATCCGCGCGGCGGATTACGAGGAGCTGGGCACGCTCGAGGATCAGGTCGAACGCCATCTCGAGCAGGTCCTCGCGGTATGGTGCCGTCAGAATTCGGTTCGCGTTTCCGTGGAGACAGATGCCTGGAAAAATATCCTGGCCGACCTCGCGCGAGCGCAAGTCGACGGCACGGTGACGACGGAGCTGGTTCCGGCCGCAGAGCTGGAGACGGTTGCGGAGAAGGAACGAACTCGTCTTCCGTTCTCGCTAACGATGGATTACCTGGAGAACGAGGCGCAGCGCATTGTCCGGCGCGTGAATGTGATGACTCCCGCCAGTGAGGAGCCCGTCGTCTGCTACAGCCTCGGCCACGACGTGCTCGGCCTGCCGCTGCTGTCGTGGCGACGGGATGCGTCGCGATTCGACATGCTCGTGCTGATGGCGCGGTCGCTCATCTTCATCTACGCACTCGTGTTCCTCGTGCCGTTCGTCATCGATCTGCTGAAGTGGAAGTTCGGGAGCGGACCCGCGCCACTGCATTGGGAAGCCGTCTTCCAGATTTTGCCCGGGGTGCTCCTCGCGGTGATGGCTTTCGTCGTCAAACGCCATGATCTCGAGCGGCCGCTCCTCATGTATGCGCGCGCGCTGTGGCCGCTACTGCCTGTGCCGATGAAGTCGAACCTCATGAAGAACCGGCGATTCATGAGAATGATGAAGAGGAACGGGCCGCTCTGGTGGCGGCCGCCGCTGCCGTAGCGCCCGCATGTAAACTCGCTCCCGATGACCATCTCTCGCAACGCCTGGCGCGCGCTTTTCGCGGCGCAGCTCGGGTGGATGCTCGATGCGATGGACTTTCTCCTCTTCACCTTCGCGCTCCTTCCCATCCAAAAAGAATTCGCGCTGTCGAAGCAGGACGCGACGCTGCCCATCCTCGCGGCGCTCGTCGCGAGCGCGATCGGCGGGATCGTGTTCGGGCGCATCGCCGATCGCATCGGGCGCGTGCGCGCGATGACGATCAGCATCCTCCTGTACTCCCTCGCCACGGCGGGGATGGCCACGTCGCACGCGTTGTGGCAGCTCGTCGTGTGGCGCGTCCTCGTCGGGCTGGGCATGGGCGGCGAGTGGTCGTGCGGCTCCGTGCTCGTCGCGGAGACGTGGCCGGCGGAGTTGCGCGCGAAGGCGATGGGATTCATGCAGGCGGGATGGGCGATCGGCGCGATGATCGCGGCCGGCCTCTCCGCGCTCATTCTCGAGCGCTACGGCTGGCGTGTGCTCTTCCTCATCGGCGCGGCGCCCGCGGTGCTCGCGTTTTTCGTGCGACGCACGGTCGATGAGCCCGAGGTGTGGCGCGAGCAGCGGACGACGTCGCGATGGCTCGACATCTTCGCCGCGGACGTGCGTCGCCGAACCTTCATCGCCACACTCGTTGCAGCGACCGTCCTCGTCGCGTTCTGGGGCGTCACCTCGTGGCTCCCGAGCTTTCTCGCGACGCCCGTGAAAGACGGCGGCGCCGGACTCACGCTCACGAAGTCCTCGCTGTGGCTCATCCTTCTGCAGCTCGGCGCGTTCTTCGGCTACATCAGCTTCGGCTGGATCGCCGACCGCATCGGACGCCGCCCCGCATTCACGCTCTTCATGATCGCGGCGACGATCGTCGTCCCGCTCTTCGCATTCGGCGCGCGCTCCACGATGACGCTGCTGATCATCGGCCCGCTGGTCGGCTACTTCGCGCACGGTTACTTTTCGCTCTTCGGCGCGATGCTCGCGGAGCTCTTCCCGACGCGCATCCGCGCCAGCGCGCAGGGCTTCTGCTACAACACCGGCCGCCTCGTCTCCGCGGCGATGCCGTACGCGATCGGCAGCGCCGCGGCGAAGCACGGACTGGCCATTCCCATCGCCGCCGACGCGCTCTTCTTCGCCCTCGGCGGCGCGCTGATCTGGCTGCTCCCCGAAACGAAAGGCACCGACCTGTGATCGACCTCAGCGCCGACCTCGGCGAAGGCTCGCCGGGCGAAGACGAGATCTGGCCGCTGATCACGAGCGCGAACGTCGCATGCGGCGGTCATGTCGGCGATGAGCAATCGATGCGCGACGCCGCGCAACGCGCGCGCGAGCACGGCGTGAGACTCGGCGCGCATCCGTCGTATCCCGATCGCGAGCACTTCGGCCGCCGCACGCTGACGATCGCGCACGATGACTTGCGCGCGTCGCTCGTCGCGCAACTCGACGCGCTGCGCGCGCATGCACCGCTGCATCACGTGAAGCCGCACGGCGCGCTGTACAACGACGCGCACAAAGATCGCATGCTAGCCGAAGTCATCATCGACGCCATCGGCGACCTCGCCATCGTCTGCAGTGACACGTCGCAAATGGCCGCCGCCGCACGCGCGCGCGGAGTGCGCGTCCTTCGCGAGGCCTTCGCCGATCGCCGCTACGAGCCGGATGGCTCGCTCACGCCGCGCGCAATCGAACGCTCGACGCTCACCATCGACGAAGCCGCCGCGCAAGCCGCGCTGCTCGCGCGGGAAGGCGTCGCCATCGCGCGCGATGGCTCGCGCATCCGCATCCCCTTCGACACGCTCTGCATTCACGCCGACATGGACGGCGCCGTCGCGCGACTGAAGGCCATTCGCGCGGCGCTCGCTTAGCCGATCGCGCTCAGCACCGCGTCGAGAAACTCCTGCGGCGCGACCGGCTTGCGCACGAACGCATCGAATCCCGCGCGCAGGGCGCGCTCGCGATCCTCTTCGCCGCCGTACGCCGTCAGCGCGATCGCGGGCGTGTTCGTCGCGCGCGCGCGGAGGCGCGCGATCATGCCGTAGCCATCCTCGCCCGGCATCGCGATGTCGCTGACTACCGCGTCCGCGGTCCAGCCGTCGAGCATGTCCATGGCCTCGCTCACGCCCGACGCCGCGCGCACTTCCGCGCCGCTCGTCTCGAGCAAAGCCCGCAGGAAGCCGCGTGTCTCCGGCTCGTCTTCGACGAGCAGGATGCGACGACCCTTGAGTGCGCGCGGATCGCTCGCGCGCGCCGGCGACGGAGCCACGCCGCCGCGCGCGATCGGCAGCGTCACCGTGAACGTCGAGCCGCGTCCGTCGCCCTCGCTCATCGCCGAGACGCCGCCGCCGTGCAGCTCGGCGAGCGACTTCACGATCGCGAGTCCGAGTCCGAGTCCGCCGAACGAGCGGGTGGGGCCGCTGTCGCCCTGGCGGAAGCGCTCGAAGATGAACGGCAGGAGCTCCGGCGCGATGCCGCTGCCCGTGTCGCGCACGAGCACCGCCACCGCGTCGTCGCGCAGCTCCGTCGTGATCTCCACGCGCCCATCCGGATTCGTGTACTTCACCGCGTTCGTCAGCAGATTCCAGAACACCTGCTGCAGACGATCGGCATCGCCGCGCACGACGATGTCGTCCACCGGCGCCACCACGATCTCGATCCGCTTCGCCTCCGCCGCGGGATGGATCGACGCCACCGCCGCGTCGAGCACCGCGCGCAGTCGCACCGGCATCACCTGCAGTCGCAGCTTGCCGGTGATCACGCGCGAGACATCGAGCAAGTCATCGACGATGCGCGCCTGCGCCTCGGCGCTGCGCGCGATCGCCTGCAGTCCGTCCGCGACCATCGTCTCGTCGACGGACATCGTCGTCAGCATGCGGCTCCAGCCGAGGATGGAGGTGAGGGGCGTGCGGAGCTCGTGGGAGAGCGTGGCCAGAAACTCGTCCTTCGCGCGGTTCGCCGTCTCCGCGTCCGCGCGCGCCGCCTGCTCCTGCCGGAACAAACGCGCGTTCTCCACCGCGAGCGCCGCGCGACGCGCGACGTCTTCCGCGAATGCGAGATCCGACTCCGTGTACGCGCGTCGATGCGCGGTCGCCACGAGCGTCAGCGCGGCGAGCGTGCGGCCGCGCGCCTTCAGCGGAATCACCATCACCGAGCGGAAGCCGATCTCCTTGAGGAACGCGAGATACGCCGCCTCCTCGCTCGCGGCGACGAGCATCTCGTCGGTGATGAGCGCATAGAGCTCGGACGTGCCGGTGGCGAGCACGCGCACGATCGGGCTCTTCGTTTTGTCGGGCGGGAAGCGGCGCATGATCTCTTCCGCGCGCTCCAGCATGCGCGGATCGCGATGTTCGATCGCGATCACGCGCGCGGCGCCGTTCGGATCGACGACGTCGATGCGGCACCAGTCCGCGAGCGCGGGCACGGAGAGCTGCGCGATCGACTTCAGCGTCGTCTCGTAGTCGAGCGACGACGCCAGCGCCTCGCCGACCGCGGCCACGTAGTGCTCGCGCTCGCGCGACTCCTGCGCGGCGGTGACGTCGCGAAAGATGTTGATCGCGTAGTGCACCGTGCCGTCCGCGCCCCACACCGGCGACGCCGACACGACCGACCAGCGGTCGCCGCCCGTCTCGCGCGCGCGAAAGCGCACGGTCATCGCCGCGGGCGTCTCTCCGCGCAGCGCGTGACGTCCGGGCAGGTCGGCGACGCTCATCGGCGCGCCGCTTTCCGTGAACAGCTCGAAGCGCTCCATGATCTGCGGCGTCGGCGTGCGCAGCAGCTCGTCGACGGACTCGAAGCCGATGAGCCGCGCCGCCGCGGGATTCGCGAAGACCAAACGTCCCGATGGATCCTGCGCGGTGACGCCGTCCGTGATGCCGCGCAGGATCGCCTCGAGCTGATCGTGCGACGCGCGCAGCGCCTCTTCCGTCCACAAGCGCGTGAGGCCGAACGCGACGCGCTCCGCGATTCCGCTGACCGCCTCGAGCTCGACCTCGCTCGGATCGTGCGGCTCGCTCCAATACACCATGAACTTGCCGAGGAGCGAGTCGCGGGCGACGAGGGGGATGAAGGCGAGCGCGCGGATGCCTTCCATGCGAAACGCGGAGCGCAGCGAGGCCAGCGAAGGCTCGGCCTCGACGTCGCGCACGACGACGATCTGCGGATTCGGATCGTCGCGCTTCCACGGCGAGTGCCCTTCCGCGAGCGCGCGATACGCGTCGGACAGGCCGCGCCACGCGCGGAAGCGCATCACGCCGCCGCTGTCGTACAAGAGCACCGCGGCGCGCCGCGCGCCGATCGCGTCTTCGAGTGCATCGAGCGATGCACCGTAAAGCTCTTCTGCGCGCGCCGCCTGTACGATGCGGCCCGTGAGCCGCGTCACCGAGTCGAGAGCGACGAGGCGCGCTTGCTGCTCGTCGAGAGAGACCGTGGTCATGGGATCCCCGTGTTGCGTGTGCTGCAAAGTGTCTCACAATTCTAACGATCGGAGCCGAGGAGCGTCTCGATGGACATGTGGA
>DATELS010000171.1:0-5093 GCA_035276365.1 Thermoanaerobaculia bacterium | reverse complement strand
AGCGCAGCCAGGACGTGCTGCTCTGCCTCGATCAGGGACATCGCATGGCCGCGCGCGTCGAGCAGATCACGCGGCTCGATCACGCGGTCAACGCAGCGGTGCTGATCAGCTACGTGTGCAATCGCATGGAGGACAAGACATCGATCCTCGCGTTCGACACGGCGGTGGACAAGGGTTTGCCCGCCGGACGCGGCGCCGCGCACCTGCGCGCGATCACGGCGTACGTCACGCAGCTCGAGGCGGAGTACCGGCACACGGATTACCTCGCGCTCGCCGCGAGCCTGCGCCGCCGCCTCCAGCACCGCACGCTGATCCTGATCCTGACCGTGCTCCCGGAACGCGAAGAGCGACATGACTTGCTGCGCGCAGTGGACATGCTCGCGCCGCAACACCTCCCGCTCTTCGTCGCGCTCACCGATCGCGACCTGCGTGCGCAAGCGGAGCTGCTGCCCACGAATCGCGAAGAGCTCTCCCGCGTCCTCGTCGCCCGCGACCTCCACCTCGGCCGCGCCGAATTGACGCGCGAGCTGCGCTCGCGCGGCGCAATGGTCGTCGAGTCGACCGCGATCGACTGGGGCGTCGACGCCGTGAACGCGTACATCGATGTGAAGAGGAGGCAGATGTTGTGAGGCGGAAACCGCAACCATGAACATCGAACGCTTCCTCTCCGACCGCCGCCCCGTGTGGGACTCGCTCGACGCGCTGTTGCAGCGCGCGGACGACGTCGACTTGTCGCGCGAGGAGATGCAGCAACTCGTCGAGTTGTACCGGCGCACTTGCTCCGATCTCAATCGCGCTCGCTCGTACACCGCGAATCCGGAGATCCTCGGGCATCTCAATCAGCTCACCGGACGCGCGTATCGCTACATCTATCGCGCGGCGCACGAGACGCCGGTGTGGGCGACGTTCGTGAAGCTCGTGACGCGCGAGATTCCGGCGGCGTTCCGCCGCGAGAGGTTCTACGTTCTCGTCGCGGCGTCGGCGTTTCTCGCGGGCACGCTCTTCGGATCCGTCGCCGTGCTACTCAACACCGCGAACGCGGAGCGGCTCGTGCCGCAGGAGTTCTTCACTGAGTCGCCGCGCGAGCGCGTGGACAAGATCGAGCGCGCGGAAGAGCGCATCGACAACGTGGAGAAGGCGGTGATGTTCGGCGCGTCGCTGTACACGCACAACATCCAGGTCTCCTTCCTCGCCTTCAGCCTGGGCGCCCTGACGATCGTCATGGGCATCGTCATCCTCTTCTACAACGGCGTCATCCTCGGCGCGATCGGCACGCTCTACGTGCTCGACGACGTCTCCCTCTTCTTCTTCGCGTGGGTCGGCCCGCACGGGGCACTCGAGTTACCCGCGATCATCTTCGGCGGCGCCGCGGGTCTCCTGATGGGTCGCGCGTTGCTGATGCCCGGCAATCTCTCGCGCGGCGCGTCGCTGCGCCGCGTACTGCCGTCGGTGTGGCGGATGATCATCGGCGCCGCGCTGACGCTCGTCTGCGCGGGACTCATCGAAGGCTCGTTCTCTCAGTTCTCGTCAAAGACGATTCCGTATCCGCTGAAGATCTCCGTGGCGATCCTGCTCTTCACCGGACTGATGACCTATCTCTTCGTGCGGCGGACGGGAGAGGAATGAGCGAGCTCACGATCACGACGCCGGAGCATGTCGAGATCCGCCTCGAGCCGGCGGGCGCGGGCAGCCGCTTTCTGGCGATCCTCATGGACTCGTTCATCGTCTTCGCGATCTCGACGTTCATCGGCATCTTCCTCATGGCGGCGCTGCCGGGCGGCATCGCGCTCGCGATTTACATCACGCTGAACTTTCTGCTGACGTGGGGCTGGCACCTCTTCTTCGAAGTGCGGCGGCAGGGACGCACGCCGGGCAAGCGCGCGCTGAAGATTCGCGTCATCGACGCGCGCGGGCTGCCGGTCTCGCTCTATCAGTCGCTCGTGCGCAACATCACGCGCGTCCTCGACTTCGCGCCGGCGTTCTACGGCATCGGCGCGATCTCCGTCCTCGCCTCGAAGTCCCGCCGCCGCCTCGGCGACATCATCGCGGACACGCTGGTCGTCCGCGACATGCAGCCGCTCGCGTATCGCGGACAGCTCGCCGCGGAGCGCCGGCACAACAGCCTGCGCACGCCGCGCATCCTGCGACTGGCGAAACACCGTATCAGCCTCGACGAGCGCGAGCTCCTCCTCGCCCTCTGCATGCGCGCCGATCGCATGACACCCGAGGCAAGGTATGACTTGATGGAATCGGTGGCGGCGGAGTATCGGAAGAAACTCGACATCGAAGAACCGATGAGCGGCGAAAACCTCGTCCGCGACCTCACCGCCGTGCTGTTCGTAGGGTAGGATGAGCCGTCCAAAAATCCAGTAGGCAGTGGGGAAATCATGATCTGCCGCAACCACGTCGACGTCATGGAGGGCATTCGCCGGTGCGCGCGATGCCAGACGCCGTACTGCCGCAATTGCCTCGTCGAGATTCAGGGGCGGCCGTACTGCGCCGACTGCAAGAGCGAGCAGTTGCTCGACGTGCGCTCCGGCGTCAATAGCGCGACGCTCAATTACTCCGGCATCTGGAAGCGGTTCGGCGCGGTGTTCCTCGATGGCCTCGTCGTCAATCTGCCGCTGTACCTGATCATGATGGGCATCGGCTTCGCGATGTCGTCGACGCGCGGCGAGCCGCATCCGCTCGTCGCGTTCGCCGGCATCCCGCTCATGTTCGCGCAGATGTTGTACGAGGGCGCGATGCTCTCCGCGAAGAACGGCCAGACCCTCGGCAAGATCGCGATGCGCGTGCGCGTCGTGCGCGCGGATGGCTCGCCGATCTCCACCGGCCAGGCGTGGGGCCGCTCCGCGATGAAGCTCGTCCTCGGCTGCCTTTGGATCGTCGACTACATCCCCGCGTTCTTCACCGTCGAGAAGACGACGCTGCACGACATGGTCGCCGGAACGCGGGTCGTGGAGATCGGCTAGCGCGATGGAGGGCGTCCGTCTCGCGACGATTGACAAGCGCATCTTCGGCGCATTCATCGACTGGCTGCTCCTCAGCGTTCCCGTCGTCGCCGTGATGCTCGCGCTTTCGATCGTGACGCAGAAGGAGATCAAAAGCCTTTCGTCGATCCTATTCGTCTGTCTCCAACTCGCCTACGAGGGCTTCATGTACGCCACGCGAAATGGCCAGACGTTCGGCAAGATCGTGATGAACACGCGCGTCGTGCGGCCGGACGGCTCGCGCATCTCCGCGGGCCAGGCCTGGGCGCGCGCTGCGGCGAAAATCGTCCTCGGCTGTCTCTTCTTCGTCGACTACATTCCCGCATTCCTGACCGCCGACCGCGCCACGATCCACGACATGATCACGCGCACGCGTGTCATGGAGATCGTTCGAGCCTAAATGTCGATCACACTTCCTCCGCCGTTCGTCGGGCCGCAGTGCCCGCATTGTCACGTGGCGCTCACGCAGGACTGGGTGCGCACCGGCGACATCATCTGTCCGTTCTGCACGCGCGGCTTCACCGCCGCCGCGTTCGATCCGCCGCAGCGCAAGGCGCGACGCGTCGCCGCGGTCGAGTCGTTTCCCGAAGGCGCGAATGCGTGCGCGAATCACTCCGGAAACGCGGCGGTGACGTCGTGCACGCGCTGCGGTCTCTTCATCTGCTCCCTGTGCGACATGAACCTCGGCGACGGCTCGTACTGCCCGTCGTGTTTCGATCGCGTGCGCGCGGAGGGTGAGCTGCGCGGCGCGGCGACGCGCTACACGGACTACGCGTCGCTCGCGCGCCTCACCGCATTCGCCGGCGTGCTCCTCTCCTTCATGCTCCTCGGCATCCCGCTCGGCGGCCTCACGATGTACTACGCGCGCAAAGGCGCGCGGCAGCGCAAATCCGAAGGCGACTCGGCCACCGGTATGACCATCATCTTCATCCTGGGCTTGCTCGAGATCCTCGGCGGCTTCGCCATCATCGGCTTCTTCGTGTGGTCCATCGTGAAAGGCATGAAGTGAGCGACGCGCAACGCACGCTCATCGGACGCTCGACGTCGCTCACCGGCCGCGAGGCCATCTGGCGCATTCCGGACGGGCTCGAGATCCAGTCGAAGGAGAACTACGAAGTCGTGCGCCGTCGCGTGCTCTTCGAGGACATCGTCTTCGTCACGCATCACCGCGAGGCGGGCGGCGCGTATCTCGTCGCCACGGGATTGATCGCGCTGTTGTTCCTGACACTCGCGATCTCGATCATCTCCGGCGCGGGATTCGGCGCGTGGCCGGCGGCGCTCGTGTTCGCGCTGATCGGCTTGCCCGCGCTGATCGGGTTCTCGCTGCGACTCATGTTCCGGCTCGACGTCATCACGGTGTACGGCAAGCGCACGAAGGCATCGATCCGCTTCGGCATGCGCAAGCAGCGCGCGCGCGACACGTACGCGCAGATCGTCGCCGCCGTGCGCGCGGCGCAGAATCATCGCGCGCGCGAGATCGCACGCGAGGAAGCGGCGGCGGAGCCGGAGGTCATCCCAGTGGAAGAGGCGCCGCCGATGCCGCCGGATTCAGAATTCCTCTGACAACGTCTCCCGCCGACTCGCCGTTGCCGATCGCGCGCACGATCGCGCTGCCGACGACGATCGCATCGCATCGCTCGCGCAACAGCTCGTAATGCTCGTGACGCGAGATGCCGAAGCCGACCGCGATCGGATGCTTCAGCTTCACGCGCACTTCGTCGAGCCGCGTGAGCAGCGCGGGATCGAGCTCGCGACGCGTGCCCGTGACGCCCGTCGTCGAGACGTAGTAGACGAACCCGTCGCTCGCGCGATCGATGGCGCGGATGCGCGCGTCGGTCGATGTCGGCGCGAGCAGGAAGACGGTGCCGACGCCGTGTGCGTGCATCGCCTTCCGCAGATCGCCCGCCGCCTCGGGCGGAAGATCGGTGAGCAGCAGCGATTGAATCCCCGACGCCGCCGCGTCGCGCGCGAAGCGTTCGACGCCGTAACGCATCACGGGATTCAGGTACGAGAATGCGATCAGCGGAATCGCGCTCTTCTCGCGAATCCTCTTCGCGGCCGCGAACACGTCGCCCGTCGTCGTGCCGTTGCGCAGCGCGCGCT
>DATELS010000170.1:0-3985 GCA_035276365.1 Thermoanaerobaculia bacterium | reverse complement strand
GTCGACCGTGATATCGCCGTAGGTCGCACCCGCGCCCTTCACGTACACCACGCCGCCGCCGCCGTTGCGATTGCCCGTTCCCGAGAACGCCTGCAGAGTCGGCAGCACGCTCGTCGGATCCGTGTACTCGACCGCGACCGCGCCGCCGCCGCCGCTGCCGAAGTTGCAGCAGTTCGTGTTGACGCCGCTGTTCGCGCTGATCGTGCCCGTGCCCGTGATGCGGCCGGTCGTGATCCAGATCGAGCCGCCGGCGCCCGTCGTGCCGCTGATGTCGCCGCTGTTCGAGCGGATCGTGCCGTCGACGACCATCGTGTTCGACTTGATGCGCACGACGCCGCCGCCCGTCGTTCCGCCGACGCCGCAGCACGAGCCGCCGCCGCCGCCGGCTTCCTGCGGGCGATAGACGCTGCCGAACGTCGAGCCCCACTCACCGGAGTGGAAGCCGCCGCGGCCCATGTGCGCGCCGCCGTTGAAGTCCGTCGAGCGCGCCGCGCTGGGATACGTCGTGTTCGCGGAGTAGCCCTGGCCGCTGACGTCGATCGAGCCGCGCACCGTGACCGTTTGCGCGTCGAGGATCAACGAGCTGCCGTACTCGCGCAGCAGACCGGTCGTGTCGACCGTGATGTCCTTCGCCGTGATGCTCGACGCGGCCATCGTGCCGCGCACCGTCACCGAGTCCGCGGTGGTCGCGCTCTGCAGCTCGATGTTCGAGCCCGTCGCGTCCATCGCCGTCGTGCGCACCGGATCGGCGCTGACGAGCTTCACGCCCGTGAGGTTCAACTTGTCGAAGAGATAGATGCCCTGCCACTTGTCGCCCACTTCGAGCGCGATCGTCTCGGTGGAGTTCGGCGCGAGCGTGACCGTCGTGCTGTTGGCCGGCACGTTCGCGATGCGCCACGTGCCCTTCACCGCACCGGCGGCATTCCGGATCTCCACCCAGTGCCCGGTGAAGTACGTCGGGATGTTCGCACTGCGGCCGGTGGCGAGCGTCGCGCCCGTCGTTCCGGTCTGCGCCGTGCCGTTGCCGAGGGACGGGAGCTCCGTGATCTGGCCGTTGATGCTGCGGTTGTCGACCGTGAGATCGCCGTACGTCGACGACGGACCCTTCACGTAGACCACGCCGCCGCCGCCGTTGCGATTGCCCGTTCCGGCGAATGCCTGCAGCACCGGCAGCACGCTCGTCGCGTCCGTGTACTCGAGCGCGACCGCGCCGCCGCCGCCGCTGCCGAAGTTGCAGCAGTTCGTGTTGTTGCCGCTGTTCGCGCTGATCGTGCCGGCGCCGAGAACCTTGCCGGCCTTGATCCAGATCGAGCCGCCCGCGCCCGTCGTGCCGCTGATGTCGCCGCTGTTCGCGCGGATCGCGCCGTCGACCGTGAGCGAGCCCGCGGTGATGCGCACCACGCCGCCGCCCGTCGTTCCGCCGACGCCGCAGCAGGAGCCGCCGCCGCCGCCCGCTTCCTGCGGCTGGTACACGCTGCCGTACGTCGTGCCCCACTCACCGGAGTGGAAGCCGCCGCGGCCCATGTGCGCGCCGCCGTTGAAGTCCGTCGAGCGCGCCGCGGTCGGATACGTCGTATTCGCGGTGTAGCCGCGGCCGCTCGCATCGATCGAGCCTGCGCACGCGACGTAGATGCCGCGCGTCGTCGTCAGCTCGACCTTCTCGAGAGCCTGATGCACCAGCGTGCCGCCGAGAACGAGGAGGCGGTCGACGGTGTGCGGGCCGCGGATCGTGACCGTACCGCCGGTGATCACGACCGTCTTTCCTTCATAGGTGGTGTTCGTCGTATCGATCGTCATCGACGCCGTGATCGGCGTCGTGTTCGCGACGACGACCGTGAACGACGTGAGGAGGTCCGACGTCGCGCCGCCCGCGGAGGCCGCGATCGCGCGGACGCGATACACGCGTCCATCCGTGTCGGTCGACGGAATCGGGAGCGTTGCCTCGTACTGGTTGTTGCCGATCGAGTTGACCGTGAGCGAGGTCGGCGCGTCGTCGACGAACATCTGCACGCTCTGCACGGGGTTCTGCGCATTCGCGGCGATCGCCGTCACGCGCAACGTCGCGTTCGTGCCGGTGGGAACCATCGCACCGGCGGTCGAGCACGTCCACGACAGCACCGGCGCGTTCGCGTCGATGACCGGCGTGATGGTGAGCGCGATCGGATCGGTGACCTGCGCGTTGCCCGCGTAGTCCTTCACCGTGATGGTGATCGAGCGTTGCACCGGCTGCTCGCCGTCGACCGGAGGCGCGGTGATGTCGGCGCGCCAATCGCCCGCGACGAGCGCGAGCGGGATGGCGGTGCCGCCGTCGAACTGCACGGACGCTTCCTTCACCGCGACTTCGGCGTCGGTCGCGCTGACGCGCACCGGAATCTTGCTCGACTCCTTGAACGACGCGTTCGCCGCGGGCGAGGTCACCGTCACCTGCGGCTTGCCGCTGTCGGTGAGGATCGAAACGACCTGCTGCGCAGCGGTCGGCGTGCGTCCGGCGAAGCCGTCGCTCACCGTGACGTCGATGGTGAGCGTGGAGCCGCCCGCGACTTCCGGCGCGATCGTGACCGTGAACACCGCGTTCGCAGTCGGCGTGTTCGGCGTGAACGACTGCGTCTTGATGGACGTGCCGTTCAGCTTCGCGTCGAACGTGATCGTCTTGACGGCGATGTCGTCGCTCGCCGCGATCGTCGCCGTGACGTCGCGTCCCGCGTAGATGGAGTTGCCCGGCGTGACGGTGAATGAGGAGAGCACCGGCGCCGTGTTGTCGACGACGTTGTACGTGCGCGACGGCATGGTGTAGCTGCGGCCCGCGCGATCCTTGATGGTGGTCGCGAGCGTGGCCGTGCCGAGCGGTGTCGTCGCCGGAACGGTGAACGTGAGGTTGTGGCTCGGCGTCGTCGTCGGGAAGTCAGTGAACGTCTCGACGCGCGGCGTCGACTCGGGCGACCAGTTGAACGTGACGCTGGCCACGCCTCCGGCCGTCGTCGCGGTGTAGGTCACGCCGAGGGGCGTGTCGCGGATGATGTTGCCACCGCCGGTGGGAGTCGTCGTGACGCTGAGTGTGGACTGCTCGTTCGGGAGCACGACCGCCGCGGTGGCGTCGATCGTCATCGCCGACTTCGTGTCGACGACGTTCGCCGCCGACGCGTGATCGTCGAAGACGAGGAACGCGCGCGGACCGGCGGTGATCTTGTCGAAGGCGAGCATGCCGGAGTACGCGGTCGTCTGCGACGTCGCGACTTCGAGCAGGCTGCCGTCCGCGGGATCGGTCTTCAGCGACTTCGCGTCGGACGTGATTCCAACGACCGTGAAGGAGCGCGCGGTGTTCGCGCCGATGACCAGCTCTTCGCCGATCATCCACTTGTCGAACGTGCGCGAGGCATCGGTGAGCGTGTTCGCCGCGATCGCGGTCGACGTGCCGCTCTGGATGCGGCCGAGCGGAGTCGGACGCGTCGTGTGTGCGGACGACGGGAAGCGCGAGTCGTAGGAGGAGATGATCAACTCACCGCGCTCCTGACCGGGCTTGCGCAGATAGACCGTTCCCGCGCCTCCATCCGTGACCTGGCGCACTTCGGGCTGACCGACATTGCGGCCGCCGCGCGCCTCGAGGACCGCGGTGTTGACGTCGAGCTTCGTCGTCGCGGAGATGGCGACGCGACCGCCGCCCGCACCCCACGAGCCGGGGTTCGAGCCGTCGTCGTCGCCGCCGTTCGCGGAGACTACGGCGCGCGGTCCGAAAAGCACCTGCTTGCCGGTCAGCCACACGCTGCCGCCCGCGCCTGCCGCCCAACGTCCCGGACCATTGCCGCCGTCGGCGCGCAACGCGCCGGCAACGACGATGCGCGAGACATCGTTGTCATTCGTGCTGCCGTGCAGTGCGATCGCGCCGCCGCCGGACGTGCCCGTGTACGAGCAGCACGTCGAGGGACCGCCGCCGCCGGCGCCGGTCCGTGTACGAGCAGCACGTCGAGGGACCGCCGCCGCCGGCGCC
>DATELS010000169.1:0-2816 GCA_035276365.1 Thermoanaerobaculia bacterium | reverse complement strand
TGTCAGTAGGCAGTCTACCGCCTACTTGAAGATCGTGTCGTGCGGCGCCGACCGCTCCTCCTCCGGACGTCCCGCGGTGTAGTAGTAGAGCGAGACCGACTTGCGCGTCACGCCCGGCGGCGACGCGAGCGGGTGCGGGTGGCCGTGGAACGACGTGTCGGTCGTCGAGAAGATCACGGTGCGGTTGAAGAGCGGCAGGATGCGCTGCCGGCACTCCGTCACGTCCGCATTCCACAGCTCGAGATGTCCGCCCCACTCCTCGCGCCAGTCGCGATTCATGTAGATGAGCAGGTTGATGCGGCGGTCGAGCTTCAGCTTCGGATGGACGTTGAAGTCCGCGTGAATCTTGAGAAAGCCGCCGGGCTCGATTTGATGCAGACCGCCGCCGCCAAAGTACGGATCCGGGATCAGCCCCTCGATGCCTGTCAGCGCCTCGAGCCACAGCAGCATCTCGAAGCCGTTCATCGCGTCGAGGAACGCGCGCACCGTGTCGCTGATCGTGCTGTGCTCGTGGTAGTAGCCGAGCTTCTTCTCGGTCGGCGAGTCGAAGCGCATCCACCGCGTCTCCTCGGGCTTCGGGAAGTCGGCCAGCACGCGCGCGAGCTGCGCGTCGTCGAAGAGACCATCGAGGACGATGTGCGGAAACGGATCGGCGCCGCGGTAGCGCTCGCGCAGCGCGGCGGCGTCGTGGTGCAGGCGGAGCGTCATCGGCGCCATCATAGAATCCGCGCGTGTCGCTCCCCTACGCCGAGTTTTTCTATCCGCTGAATGTCTTCATGCACATCCTCACGCACGAGGAGGGTGACGTCCCGTATCTGCATTACGCGCTCTTCGCGCACGACGGCGAGTCGATGGCCGCGGCGCAGGAGCACTCGACGGAGCTCCTGCTCGCGCGACTCCCGCCGCCGCCCGCCCGCATTCTCGAAGTCGGGATCGGACTCGCGACGACGCTCGCGCGGCTGACGTCGATGGGATACCAGGCCGAGGGGATCACGCCGGACGAGAAACAGATCGCGATGGCACGCGCGAAACATGGCGACGCCGTACGCGTGCACTGTGCGGCGTTCGAGAACTTCGATTCGGATCGCACCTACGACGTCGTGATGTTTCAGGAGTCGTCGCAGTACATCGACGCCGAGGCGCTGTTCGCGAAGGCGGAGCAACTCACGAAGCGCGTGCTCGTCCTCGATGAGTTCTCGCTCCGCCCGCTCGACCCGCCCGCGCTGCATGCGCGCTCCGCGTTTGTCGATGCAGCCGCGCGACACGGATTCGAAGTGCACGAGGAGCTCGACCTCAGTCGTCGTGCGGCGCCGACGATTCAATACTTTCTCGACCGACTGCCGAGCTATCGCGAGCGCCTCATCGCCGATCTCGCACTGACAAACGCGCAGGTCGACGATCTCATTGTCAGCGGCGAAAACTACCTCGCCCGTTACAACGACGGCACGTACGGCTATCGCCTCTTCGACTTCACTGCCGCCGCGCGAACACGCACTCGCGACACATGAAATCCTCGGGCGACTCTTCGAGGCCGTAGACCCAGCGGCGCATGCGCGCCAGCTCGTCGCCTTCGAGCACCTCGAGCATCGAGCTCTCGTTCAGATCGCCGACGACATACTTTTCGTCGTAGTCCTCGCAGCACAGCACGCACTTGCCGTGCGGCGTGATGTGCAGATGCTGCAGCGGACGCGAGCCGACGTTGTCGCAGCCCGCGAGACGGCGGTTGCGGTCCGCGGCCTTCATCCCGACGTCGAGCCAGCCCGCGCGATCCATGACGACGTGCTGCTCGACCGTGAAGCGCGAGCCGGCGTAGCGATCGCGGATCTCCTCGAAGTCGCGCGCGTGCGTCGCGTCGCCGGTGCCGAGGACGACGATCTTCATTTCGTCGGCAACGTGGAGGTCGCGCATGTGCTCGAGGTTGCGCAGCACGACTTGCAGATGATCCGCGCCGCGATCGCGCTGGTAGCGCTCGCGATCGAGTGTCGAGAGATTGATGCAGAGGAAGCGCAGCGGACCGTCCGCCGCGAGCGCGTCCGCCTTTGCCGGCGTGAGCCCCGAGGCGTTGCTGAGCACCGCGACCGGCAGATCGGCCGCGAAGAGCATGCGGCACTGCTCGAGGAAGCGGCGGTCGAGCGTCGGCTCGTTATAGCTCTGGAGGAACACGCTCTCCAGCGTCGGACGGAACGTCATCAGCTCGTCGACGAGGCGCTCGAAGAACGCGTCCGGCATCGCGTAGTCCGCGCGCGGCGCGATCGAGACGGGGCAGAAGTAGCACTTCTGATTGCACGTCGTCATCGTCTCGAGCGAGACGATGCGCAGGCGATGACGGCGCGAGAGATCGGCGCCGTTGCGCACGAGCCAGCCCTCGTTCTCCAGCGTCGCGTCCGCCGTCCCGTGCGTCTCGAACGCGCGGAATCGCTCGTATGCGCCGTCGCCGGGCACGAGCGCGCGATCGGTCAGCGGATCGTAGACGCGATCCGAATCGATATGCAGGAAAGGATTGACTCTGAGCATCTTACGGGCGTACGGGACTGCCGTGCCGCGCGTCTAAACGCGGTGAAGCGGCGCCGTCTTCCGCATATCATGCGCGGCGCGCATGTCGATCGCCATCCTCTATCCCCGGTACGATCATCCTGCGATCGAGGAACGCTACGCGTCGTGGCAGACGCAGATGCTCCTGCGCCGCGGCGAGGAGCTCGGACCGATGCTCTTCTTCGACGCGGAGGAACGCGCGTCGGACGTGGTCGCGGAGATCGATCAGGAGCACGTGCTGGTCGTCCTCGATCCGCTGCTCCTGCCGTCGACGCACACCGGCG
>DATELS010000168.1:0-7930 GCA_035276365.1 Thermoanaerobaculia bacterium | reverse complement strand
ATGACGGCCGCGCGGCGGTGGTCACGGGCGGCAATCTCCTCGCGCGGTTCATCATTCAGGTACACGTGCCGCACGCGGATGACGCGGATTCGGATCTCAAGCTGCGCGCGGCGACACAAGCGGCACTCGAACGCGCGGAGGAACTGGCGGTGGCGTCGGTGGGACTGCCGGCGATCGGCACCGATCCGTTCGGCTTCTCGATCGAACGCTGCGCGCACGCGATGCTCGCCGCGACGATCGACTATCGCTCGCGCGGTCGCTCGCTGCAGCGCGCGGTGTTCTGTCTCTTCGGCGCCGAGGAATACGCGATCTTCGAGCGCGTGCTGAAGGAGCTGGAAGCGTGAAGGGCGCGATCTACGTCATCGGCGACTCGCACATCGGTCTCGCCGATGGCCACGAGCAGGCGATCAATGCGTGGCTCGATCGTCTCGTCGCGCTCGAGCCGCGGGCGCTGTATCTCAACGGCGATCTCTTTCACTACCTGATCGCGCATCCGAAGTTCAAAACGACGTCGGTCGAAAAAGTGATGGCGAAGTTTCGCGAGGTCGTCGACGGCGGAACGCGCATTCACTATGTCGAGGGCAACCGCGACTTCTTCCTCAACGGTTCGTTCGTCGAGAACGCGGTGACGGACGTCGGCGTCGAATACACCGTGCCCGCGGGCACGAACCGCTATCTCATCGTGCACGGCGACATGATCAACGACCGCGACTGGAAGTACCGGTTCTGGCGGCGCGCGTCGAAGAATCCGATGACGAAGCTCGGCGTGAGCCTGATCCCGAAGAAGATCGCGCGCAACTTCGTCGACAGCGTCGAGGCGCGGCTCGCGCGCTCGAACTTCAAGCACAAGTCGCGCATCCCGGTCGAGCTGATGGAGGCGTACGGCCGCAAGCGCGCGCGCGAGGGCTACACGCACGTCGTCTTCGGACACTTTCACCAGAAGCTCGTGCTCCCCGCTGCGCCGTCGATGACGGTGACCGTGCTGCCGCCCTGGTACGAGACCGGCGAGGCGATGCGCATCGATCCGGTCAGCGGCGCGTTCGACTTCGTGGTCGTGTAGCGCGCTATCGCACGGATCGCCGCCGGCCCGGAGTCACGTCGAGCGCGAACTCCGCCGTCGTCGACGCGCACACGCTGTCCGCGGACACCCAGACGTACTGCTGGCCCGCGCGCTCCGGTTTGAAGACGAGCTCCGGACCGCTTGCGCCGGCGATCGGATGCGACTTGTCGCCGGTGCGCCCCTCGTACCACGTGAAGACGCGCGTCGCGTAAGACCGCGAAACGACCGTCAGCGTGACCGATTGTCCAAGCGAGACCGGGGGCGGCTGCGAGAGCGGAGTGATCGGCGACTCGGGCTCGCACACCACCTCGATGAGCGCGATGTCGCGAATGCCGTCCGTGCCGTTCACCCGCACGAGCGTCGCGCCGGGAGCGCGGCCGGCCACGCGAATGTCGACCTCCCGATCCGGATACAACAGCTCCCCTTCGGCGAACGCGATCGACGGAGTCTTCGTGTAGAAGTCCATGCGCCACGTGCTGCTATACCCGCCGATCCGCGTCACGTGCATCGTCGTTTCTTCGCCGACATACAGCTTGATGTAGTCCGGTTGCGCGCGGATGTCGGCGGGCCGGCACGCGACGCAGAACAATCCCAGAGCGAGACAAGCGACGAAGGCGGACGTTGCGCGCGACATGCCGTAGGTACGCGCGCCGGTCAGCGAGCGTCCATTGCCTCATGAAGGGCCGCGTGAATCGCGTCCTCCCAGTCGATCGTCGTCGCCGCCTTGCGCCTCGCCACCTCCGCGTTTCCCTCCTCACTCACCGCCACCCACTCGTAGCGCACGTGCGCGTCGCATGCGTTCTCGCCGCGCGGCTCGAGCGCGACACGGATGCGCGTCACGACGTCCGCGCCGAAGCGGACGTACTCGGCGACGTTCGCGACGCGGTCGAAGCGCACGTTGACCCACACCTCGCCTTTCTGTCGAAAGACCATCCCTTCCGAATCCCCCGGCCCGTCCGCCCACAACACCTCGGGTTGCCAGTCCTCGCCCGCCCAGGCGCGTTCGCCGAGAGGGCCGAACATCGGGAAGGAAGCGGAGGCGGAGTGGTGGAGAGAGAGCGTGCGTGCAATGCTGTCATGTTGGTACATATGTACCATTGTAGCACAATGCGCTTCGGATAGAATCGCCCGCCGATGCGCGTGACGTTCCTCGGCACCGGCACCTCGACCGGCGTCCCCGTGGTGGGCTGCCGCTGCCGCGTCTGCACGTCGGGCGACCCGCGCAACCAGCGGCTGCGGCAGTCCGTGTCCATCGAGTCGAACGGCAAGCACTTCCTCATCGACACCACGCCCGACCTGCGCCTGCAGCTTCTCCGTCATCCCATCCCGCGCCTCGACTTCCTCCTCTACACGCATTCGCACTCCGATCACCTCATGGGGCTCGACGACATCCGCCCGTTCAACTTCCGGCAGCGCGAGACCATCCACGCGTTCGCGAGCCCGCACACGGCGAAGGCGATTCGCCGCGCGTTCGGCTACATCTGGGACACGGAGTCGCAGATCGGCGGCGGCAAGCCGCAGCTCGAGCTGCACGCGATCGAAGAGCGCTTCACGCACGACGGCATCGAGATCACGCCCATCCCTGTCGCGCACGGCGAGTGGACGATCTTCGGCTTTCGCATCGGCTCGTTCGCGTACGTCACCGACACGAACGGCGTCCCGCCGGCGTCGCGCGCATTGCTCGAAGGCATCGACACGCTCGCGCTGGACGGACTGCGTCCCGCGCCCGCGCATCCGACGCACTTCACGATTTCCGAGGCGGTAAGGTGCGCGCAGGAGATCGGTGCGCGCATGACGTACCTCATCCATCTCGCGCACGAAGTCGATCACGCGGAGGTCGAGGCGACGCTGCCGGAGAACATGCGGCTCGCGTACGACGGCATGGAGCTCGAGCTGGCGTGAAGAACGTCCCGAAGATCGGACCGGTCGACGCGACGGTGACCGCGCCGCCGTCGAAGTCGTACTCCGTGCGCTCGCTGCTGCTCGCGGCGATGGCGCAGGGAACGACGCATGTGACGAACTGTCTCGACGCGGACGACACCCGCTACGCCCTCGATGCCCTCAAGTCCCTCGGCTTCGAAGTGGCGGGTACGCTGCAGAAAGGCGTGACGATCGGGCCGCGCCTGTCGATGTCGGCGAATGAAGTGCCGATCTTCGTCGGCAACGCGGGCACGGCGATGCGCTTCTTCACCGGCTGGCTCGCGTTCACGCCGGGACGCTTTCTCCTGCACGGCGAGTCGCGCATGCACGAGCGGCCGATCGGCGATCTCGTCGAGGTGTTGCTGCAACTCGGCGCCGAGGTCGAGTACGTGGAGAAGGAAGGCTATCCGCCGCTGCGCATTCGCGGGAAGAAGATGCGCGGCGGCTTCGACGTGACGATCTCCGCGGAGACGTCGAGCCAGTTCGTCTCCGCGCTGATGCTCGGCGGCGCGACACTGCCGGACGGCATCACGCTGCGCATCTCGACGCTCGCCTCGGGTCCGTACATCGACATCACCGCGGACATCCTGCGCACATTCGGCGCGAATGTCGCGCGCGAGGGCGACGTGATTCACGTTCGAGCTGGGCGTTTGTCGCGCGACGAGTATCGCGTCGAGGGGGACTACTCGTCCGCGTCGTACTGGTTCGCCGCCGCGGCGGCGACGCGCGGCACGATGCGCGTGCGCGGACTGGCGGTGCCGACCGCGCAGGGCGACGCGGCGTTTCTCGACATCCTCGCGGCGATGGGCTGCCGCGTCGACGTCGGCGAAGACATCGTCGTGACAGGCGCGGATACGCTACGCGGCGGCACCTTCGATTGCAACGCGACGCCGGACATCGTCCCGACGCTCGCCGCGATCGCGCCGCTGGCGTCATCGCCGGTCGAGATCGTGAATGTGGGCAATCTGCGCGTGAAGGAGTCGGACCGCCTGGCCACCGTCACGAGCGAGCTTCGCCGCCTCGGCGCGACGGTCGACGAGCGCAGCGACTCGCTGCTCATCCAACCGGGATGGTCGAGCGAGCCCGCCGTGATCGAAACGCACAACGACCACCGCATCGCGATGGCGTTCGCCATCGCCGGCCTCGCGCGCGGCAACGTCACGATCGGCAAAGAGCAGGTCGTGTCGAAGTCGTATCCGCGGTTTTGGCGGACGTTGGATGAAGTGGTGAACCCCAATCCCCCGCTTGGCTCAGGATAAACTTCACGCCCCGTGTACCTCCTCCTAGCTGTCATCTTCGTGGTAGCGAACGGCTTCTTCGTCGCGACGGAGTTCGCGCTCGTGAAGGTGCGGCCGACGCAGCTCGCCGAATACCTCGAGCGCGGCAGCAAGCGCGCGCGCATGACGAAGCGCGTGATGAAGCGGCTCGATGCCTATCTCGCTGCTGCGCAAGTCGGCATTACGTTCGCGTCGCTCGCGCTGGGCGCGGTGGGCGAGCCCGCGTTCGTGGGGCTCCTCCTTCCCGGCCTGCGCTTCTTCGGCGTGTTCGCCGAGCCGGTCGCACACTCGATCGCCTTCACCATCTCCTTCATCCTCATCTCCGCGCTGCACATCGTCTTCGGCGAGCAGGTGCCGAAGTTCCTCGCGATCGAGAAGCCCGTCTCGACCGCGCTCTGGACCGTGCATCTGCTGCAGGGCTTCTACCTCGTCACGTATCCCGCGATCTGGCTGTTGCGCACGCTCACGAACGGCGCGCTGCGCATGTTCGGCATCCGTCCGACCGAAGGCGAAGACGTCGTGCACTCGGTCGACGAGCTGCGGATGATCCTCGCCGGCTCGGAGAAAGCGGGCATCCTCTCCGAGGAAAACCGCGAGATCATCGAAGGCGTCTTCCAGTTCTCGAAGCGCACCGCGCGCCAGATCATGGTGCCGCGCACGGACGTCGTCGTGCTCTCGACCACGAAGTCGATCGAAGAGAACCTCGAGATGATTCGCACGACGCGGCACACGCGCTATCCGCTGTGCGAAGGCACGCTCGACAACACGGTCGGACTCATTCACGTGAAAGATCTATTGCTCGCGCAACTGCGCGGACCGGGACGGCGTCTCGAAGATCTGAAGCGCGAGATTCTCTTCATCCCCGAGAACAGCACCGTCGACTCCGTGCTCTCGCAGTTCATCGAGCACAAGACGCACATGGCGGTGATCCTCGACGAATACGGCGGCGCGTCCGGCATCGTGTCGCTGGAGAACATCACCGAGGAGTTGTTCGGGCAGATTCAGGACGAGTTCGATCGCGAGCGTCCCGAGATCGAGCCCCTCGGCACCGGCCGCTATCGCGTGCGCGGCGACTACCTGATCGAGGATCTCGCGGATCGGTTGAAGATCGACCTCGGCGAGCCGGAAGAAGAAACCGTCGGCGGCTACGTCGCCGCGCGCCTCGGACGCGAAGTCGCGGCCGGCGATCAGGTGGAGATGGGCGATCTCGCCATCCGCGTGCTGGAAGCGGAACGCTTCCGCGTGCGCTGGGTAATGGTGCAGACGAAGATGCCGGAGACGGAAGTCGTGGAAGAGAGCGAGACGGCGGGCTGAGCGCCCGCCGCCGTCGCGGTCAGTGCTTCTTGAACAGGCCTGTCAGTTTCACGGGGAGGCTCGAAACGGCGCGCCATGCGCGTGACATCACACCTTCTTCCTCGTGGTGAGCGTGACGCGCGTAACGCGACTCCTTCAAGATCCGATCGGTTTCCTGGATTCGCATCTAACCTCCTTTCGATGGTTCTATTTGCGAGGTGAGTGCCATCTCTGCCTTGCGGTGATACTCGAGCACGATGTCGCGCACTTTCTCCGGCTCGTCGACCACATGAATACTGTCGACGTCCTCCTGCGAGATGTTGTTCGCCTCCAGCACGCGCGTGCGCAGCCAGTCGATGAGACCCGCCCAATACTCGCTGCCGTACAGAATCACCGGAAAGTCCGAGATCTTCTTCGTCTGGATGAGCACCAGTGCGCCGAAGAGCTCGTCGAGCGTGCCGAAGCCGCCGGGAAACGTGATGAACGCCTCCGAGTACTTTACGAACATCGTCTTGCGGACGAAGAAGTAGCGGAACGTCATCGCCTTGTCGACGAAGAGATTCAGCTCCTGCTCGAACGGCAATTGGATATTGCAGCCGATCGACAGCGCGCCCGCCTGCCGCGCGCCCTTGTTCGCCGCCTCCATGATGCCGGGACCGCCGCCGGTGATGATCGCGAATCCGGCCTGGCCGAGGAGCTCGGCGGTGCGGACGGCGTCGGCGTAGTAGCGGTCGGAGAGCACCGTGCGCGCCGAGCCGAAGATCGACACCGCGGGATAGACCTCGGCCAGATGATCGAAGCCGGAGACGAACTCGCTCGTGATGCGCAGCACGCGCCACGAGTCGCTCTGCAGCGTCTCCGCGCGACTCGGACGATCGAGGAGCTTGCGGTCCTCGAGGTCTTCGCGATTCGTGGGAGGAACGTGGTGAGTTTGCTCGTCGTGCATAAGGCCCCTCACCCTACCCTCTCCCCGCGCGCGCGGGGAGAGGGGGAGCGGGGTTACTGCCGCAACTTGATCACCGCGGTCTCGATGAGCTTGTCGCCCGGGAGGCCGCTCTGCCACGCCGTTGCCTTCACGCTGCCGGTCTCGGACAGCGTGCCGAACGCGGTGCGCACGCGGAAGCGCACGGTCGAGCGCTCGGTCGGCTGGATGTTGCCGAACGTGAATCGATAGAGATTCGATCCCGCCTCGTGCATCACGTTGACGCCGCGGTCATTCGTCTGATCGAGCACGATGAGCTGCGGCGGCAGCTCGACCTCGAGCAGAATGTCCTGCACGTTGTTGATGCCGACGTTGCTCACCGTCACGTCGAGGTTGTCGACTCCCTGCTCCGGCAGGTCATCCGGGTGAGCGATGTTCAGCTTCAGAATCTGACCGCGACTCGTCACGGCCATACCGTTGCTCTTGCACGCATTCAGCGCGAAGAGCGCGATCGCCAGAATGGCGAGGACTGCAATCGAGAGAATGGGTTTTCGTCTCATTCGATAATTCTCCTTTTGGTCCGTAATGCCGACGGTTGAGAGTGCAAGGGCATTGCCCGTAACTTGCAGTAGCGTACGCAGCCATGACGTACTTCATCGGCGTCGACGGAGGCGCCTCGAAAACAGCCGCGATCGTCATTGACGAGCACGAGCGCATCGTCGGACACGGACTCGCGGGCGGCTCGAATCACCTCCGCGTCGGGATCGAAGAGGCGACGCGCAACGTTGAGCGCGCGGTCAACATCGCGCTCGTCGAAGCGGGCATCGCCATCCGCGACGTCGAGTACGCCTACTTCGGCGTCGCCGGCTCCGATCATCCCGCGCATCGCCAGCGCGTCATCGACTCGCTCTCCATCTTCTTTCCCGGCGGCAACTTCATCGTCGACACCGACGCGCGCGTCGCGCTCACCGGAGCGATCGGCTTCGGCGCGGGCGTCGTGATCATCAGCGGCACGGGCTCGGTGGCGTTCGGACGCAACACGTCCGGCGACGAGTCCCGCGCCGGCGGCTGGGGTCCCACCCTCGGCGACGAAGGCAGCGGCTTCTGGATCGCGCGCGAAGGGTTGTCGTCGATCGTGCGCGCGCACGACGGACGCGGCTTCGCGACGCGCATGACCGATCTGCTCTGCGCCGAATACGACTTGTGCAAACCCGAGGAACTGCCGAAGTTCGTGTACGCGGCGACGACGCACGCGGACGACATCGCGCGCTACGGCAAGCTCGTGATCGAGGCCGCACAGGCGGGAGACGACGTCGCGCGCGACATCATGATGCGCGGCGGGAGCGAGCTCGCGGAGTGCGTGCTCGCGGTCGCGCGCGGACTGCACATGACCGACTCCGAGTTTCCGGTCGCGTACGTCGGCGGTGCGTTTCACGCGGGCGATCTGCTGCTCAATCC
>DATELS010000167.1:0-6107 GCA_035276365.1 Thermoanaerobaculia bacterium | reverse complement strand
GTCGCGGTGCCGGTGTACAACTTCGCGAAGAGCCACTCCGATCCGGGCGCGAATGATCGTTGCACGTGTGGCGCGGCCCACTTCACCGCGACCGGCGCCGTCGCGACCGCGGTCGCGCGTTTGGCGAACGGGATCACGAGCTCGTGGAAGAAGCGTCCTTCCGGACTTTCCGCGCAGAGCTCATCGGGCGTCGGATAGAGCTCGATGAAGATGAACTCGGGGCGGTTGCGAATTACGTCGAGGGCTGCATCGATCGCGAGCACGTTGTCGAAGTCGACGAGCAGTTGATGATCGCTGTCCGCGAGCACGACGTGTCGCGGCATGCGATGCTCTTCGCGAAAGTGCTGCACCGCGCAATACCGCGCCGCGCCGGACGCGGACACGATCGGCTCGATCTCGTCCTTCGTGATGCGCCAGCGCGCGCGGGCGAGCATGAGTCGTCCGCTCACGACGCGCGGCAGAAACGGGAGCGCGTCGAGCGGTCCCCAGTCCCACTGCATGCCCAGCCCTTGCGAGACCGCGGCGAGAAATCGGTAGACGCCGAGGCTTTCGCCGGTCGTGTTGTGAGCGGAAGTGAGGCGCGGGATGACTTCGCGATCGAGGCGTTTCGAGCGCAGGTGGATGCGATCGGCGGAGACGCTGACGAGCAGGTCGTCGAGCGGAATCTGTGCGTCGTCTGGCGCGCCGGAACGGCCGAGAAACGGGATCTCGTATTTGCGCAGCACAGGACGCGCGAGGATGTTGCCGACGCGACCCGCGGGCAGATGCACGATCTCCGCGAAGATCGCGTCGGGACGCAGCGCTTCTTCGGCCGCGAGATGTTGTTCGACGCCTTCGCGAATCGCGGAGTCGGCGTGACAGAAGCGGCCGAGCATGCGCGCGCCCGAGGGTCCCGACGCGAAGTGGAGGAGCATGCGATAGTCGCCGCGCTCGATCGCCTCGGTCGATGCGGCGGCGATCGTCGCCATCACGTGAAACGCATCGGGCGGCGCCGGCGGATCGATCGTTTGCAATCGACGCAGGTCGTCGTCACTCAGCTCGACCTCCGTGCAACCTTCGGCGAGCGCGCGCACGAGCAATTGCAGCAGCACGCCTTCGGTCCCGCTCCACGCGGGGCGGCGCTGCTGCGCCACACGCGACTGCAATGGAAGTCCCGCGAGCAGCGGCGACGCTTCCGCGGCCGCGTTGCCCGCGCGGTCATAGCCGATGCCGCTCTCCTCGTCGAGCGCGGCGAGGAGCGGAACCTCGCGATCGAATCCGTAGCGCTCCTGAAACGCGGCCCGGAACTCTTCGAGCGCGGCCTCGCCGCTGCGATGCGAGAAGCGGTGCACGATGTCGACGCCGCGCAGAATTTCGCTGACGACGTTTTGTCCGAGGACGACGTCGGACGGAGGTTTGATGAGGTCGACCTGGAAGAGGCGGTTGAGCTCGAGCGGAACGCCGAGCGGCTCGAGCTCGCGCGCGACGTCACGATAGCTTTGCTCTGTTGACGTTTCGAACGATGCATCGATGTTCGCGAGCGCACGCGCGGCGGATGCGAGTCGCGCGCTCGTCTCGCTCGCGGCCGCGAAGCGTTCGAGTTGCGGCAACAAGCCGGCGGTGGTCTCGCCGCCCGTCACCTGCAGCGCGAGGTCGGGGAGGAGAAGCTGGTTGTCGACGACGTCCATCAGAAACGCCGCCGCGTCATCGAGCGTGATCTCGCCGTCCGGATCGGATGCGACGAGCGCCTGCGCGAGCTCGCGCAAACGCGCGCCGCCCGCGGCGCGCTGCAGCGTGTCGCGCAATGCATCGAGTGCGTCGAACGCAACGAGGTGATACGTGCGCTGACGTCCTGCGACGCGCGACTCGGCGAAGCGCAAGCGTCCCGCGGCTTCGTACAGCGTCGAGTTCGGACGGAAGGTGAGATCGCGGCGGATGTCCGGATTGCGCGCGAGCTGCTCGCACAGCGCGTAGAGGTAATCCATGTCGAGACGGCTGTGACGTCGATACGCGCGGCGCTCGGTGAGCGCGAGCCGCGTGCGCTCGCCGACGCGGCCCGGGGTGCATCCAGAGAAGAGTCCGAACGGCGTTGGGCGCGTGACCATGCGCAGGAAGTAGCGCACGAGTCCGAGCTCGGTGCGCCGCCCTTTCTTCGAGTCGGGATCGCGACGCCATCCCTCAATGCTGTCCATGAGATCGGGCGAGGCGAGGAAGATTGCGTCCGCGATTTCGGGTCGCGCGAGGAGTGCCTGCAGTCGCTCGCGCAGAAGCGCGCGATCGTTTTCGTCCGCTTGCAGTCCTTCCGTCCAGGCATCGAGCGTTTCGTAAGGCAGGAGCGGCGTGCGCATCACGACCAGACCGCTCGCGGCGAAGTCGTGGATCGAGGTCATGACGCCTCCGCGACATAACCGGCGACGCGCGGCGGAACGCTGACGAGCATCACGCGATCCCACGTCGGCTCGATGTCCGTGACAGCAGCGAGCAGCGCGAGTCCGATGCCGGCGATGCCGGTGAGGAATCCCGCCTCGCCACGCCACGAGCCGCGTTCGCCGGGAAGCATCGACTCGTACCAGCTCAGAAATCCCGCCAGCCCTTTACCAGGCTGACGCATGTGCAGCGCGATTGCGTACCAGCGCAGCGCGGCATCGCGCAGCTCGACGTCGTCCGTCGCCTGAGAGATGCGGTTGAAGAGATGCGCGACGCCGCTCGCGCCGTGACACAGACCGGCGTCGCTGACTTTTGTCTCGATGAGTGTTCGTCGCGCGGCGACGCGCGCAATCGACACCGCTTCGTCGCGCCACTCCTCGCGCTCGAATGCGAGTCCCGCGGACAGCAGCACCGCGGCGACACCGAGGTCGCCGTAGCACCAGGCGGTGCGCGTTGGGCGCGGCTCGGAGTCGGGCGGGACGTGCGATGGGAAGAGAGAGCTCGGCCAGATTCCCTTCTGCGCGAGCAGCCACGGCACCGCGTCGTTGACCATGCGCGCGATGCGCGGATCGCGCACGCCGGCCTGCTGCGCGGCGGCGAGAAATCCGATCACGCCGGCGATGCCGTGCGCGACGCCGAGGTTGTAGTGGCCGCGCGGCATGAGGTCGCGTTGCCACTCGGGCAGCCATTCGGGATCGGAGAACCAGACGCCGTTCACATCGCGCGATGCGTCGAGCAATGTGATCACGCGATCAAGCAGCTCCGCGCAATCCGCGCTCGGCAGTCGCTCGATGAGATAGCTGCCGTAGCCCGCGAGCCCTCCCACGAGTTCGAACGGCGCGCGCTCCGTCTCCTCGGACAGCATTGCGCGCAACGCGCGATCGATTTCGACGGTGAGGTCGGCGTCGCCATCGAACAGCTCGCGCGTGAGATGCGCGAGCACCCAGCCGACACCCGCGAAACCGGAGTAGAGACTCGGCAGGAGTTGCTCCTCGGCGAGCGCGCCGCCGCTCAATTCGAGCGCATGCAACGCGCGATCGGCCGCCGCATCACTGCCGCCCGCCGCGTGCAAGTACGCGAAGAAGAGCGCCACGCCGGACGTGCCGCCCGCGACGTGCGGCTGCAGCGGCAGGTTGTCGGCGAGCACGCGCTCGATGTCGGCGATGGTCGTCCAGCAATCACGCGCGAGGTCCGCGCCGGCGATGGGTTGCCACATGGAGTTCTCCTCGAGAAGAAGACGGCCGGGATGTCCCGGCCGTCTTCTGTCGCACGATTCTCAGCAGCAGTTCGCGGCCCACGTCGGCGTGAGGCAACTGTCGCCGGTGATGCAGCTCTCGGTCGGACACTGGAAACAGTACGAGAGACCGGTCGGCGAACACGCGTACGTCGCGCCGCCCACGGCTCCCTGCAGGTCGCGCTCGGAGAGGTGGCGCAGCGTTTCCTTGTTGAGATGAAGTTTGCTGACGATCTGCTTTTTCACGGGTGACTTCCTTTCGTTCCGTTGATGCGCGTGAGCCGCGTCTCAACCCCCGGAGAGGCGTGACTCCTGCGCGGGTTGTGAGGGGTTGCTCCATCCGCGCTCTCGAGTTGCGCGGAAACGAGTCGGCGATACAGTCCGTTGCGCGCGACGAGCTGCGCGTGCGTGCCCATCTCGACGACGCGCCCTTCGTCGAGCACGACGACGAGGTCCGCGTCGCGGATGGTGCTGAGGCGATGCGCGGCGACGATGCGCGTCGCCCTCATCCCTCTCAAATTCCCCCAAATCCTCTCCTCGGTCACCGCATCGAGTGCACTCGTCGCCTCGTCGAGGATCAGCACGTTCGGCCGTCCGGCGAGCGCGCGCGCGAGCGCGATGCGCTGTCGCTGTCCGCCCGAGAGCGAGTTGCCTGCGTCGGCGAGCACGGTGTCGTAGCCCATCGGCAGCGCCGCGATCTCGTCGTGAATCGCGGCGAGCGTCGCCGCCTCGACGATGCGCTCGAACGAGAGATCGGGACGCGCGAGCGCGATGTTCGCGCGGATGCTCGTGCCGAAGAGATACGAGTGCTGCGGCACGTACGCGAGTCGCGCGCGCAACCACTCGCGCGGAAATTGATCGAGCGGTTTTCCGTCGTACAACACCGTGCCCTGTTGCGAGGCGATGAGTCCCGCGGCGAGTCCGATGAGCGTCGACTTGCCCGATCCAGACGGACCGACGACCGCGATGAACGATCCCGGCGCGACGTCGAGCGACACGTGGCACAACGCAGGCGCGACGAGCGGACCGTAATGAAAGGTGACGTTCTCGAACGCGACACGTCCTGCGAACGACGAAGGGCGCGGCAAGTCACGACCCTGCGGCTCGCACGGCGTGGAGAGGACGTCGTCGAGTCGCTCGAGGTAGCTGCCGAGAAGTTGGAACTGCGAGGCGTTGGCGACGAGCGTCGAGATCGGCGCGAGAAAGCCGCTCGCGAGCGCGGCGAGGCCGAGCATGGTGCCGAGGGTGAGGCCGCCGTCCATGACGCGCGCGCTGCCGTAGAGCAGCACTATCACCGGCGACGCGATGCCGAGCGCGTCGAGCAGCGCGGTCACGAGCACGTCGAGTCGTCCGCGTGCGAGTGACACATTGAGCTGGCGCACGAATAGGTGCGACCACGTGTCGACTGCGCGGCGCTCTGCGCCGCACGCCTTGAGCGCCTCGATGCCGGAGAGCAGTTGCACTTCGTAGCTCTGCGCCGCGGACTGCGCTTGCAACTGTTCGGCGGTGAGGCGCTGTCGCCGCCGCAACGCGCCGAGGAGGATGGCGACGCGGAGCAAGGCGAGAGCGGCGACGACGAGGCCGAGACGAACGTCCGCGATGAGGAGCAAGACGAGATACGAGACGACCATCAGTCCGTCGAGCGCGCCGGAGAGGACGGCGGAGGTGAGGATCTCGCGGATGGTGGTGTTGCTCGCCACGCGCATCATCAAGTCGCCCGCCGATCGCTGTTGAAAAAACGAGAACGGGAGATGCACGAGGTGCTCGAGAAAGTCGGTGGTGAGCTGCGCGTCGAGCCGCGTCCGCAACGCGAGGAGGATCTGGCCGCGGATGAATGTCGTGAGCGCGGAGAAGGCGACGAGCATGACCGTGCCGCCCGCGAGAGTCGAGAAGAGTCTGCGATCCGCGTGCGGGACCACGCGATCGACGACGAGCCGCGTGAGCAGCGGGATGGCCATCGCGAAGAGCTGCACGAGAATGGAGGTGAGGACGATGCGCACGAGCGCGGCGTCGTGTCCGAGGACGCGCTCGAGGTAGCGGCCGAGGAGAGGAGTGCGCCGCGTGCCGCCGGGCGCGAACTCCGGACCCGGCTCGAGCGTGAGTGCTACGCCGGTGAGCGCACGATCGAGCTGCGCGCGCATGACGAACGCGCGGCCGCGCGCGGGATCGAGGATCCACGCGCCATGCTTTTCCGCGCGCTCGAGGACGACGAAGTGGCGGAACTCCCAATGCAGGATGCTGCCGGCTTCGAGATACGCGAGCTCGTCGGGCGTGCGCAGATGCACGCCGCGTCCGCGCAATCCGAAATGCGCGGCGGCGGTGAGGAGGCGCTGCGCATCGAGTCCGTGGCGCGAGAGTCCGGTGACGCCGCGCACGTCGTCGAGCGAGACGTGTTTGCCGTGCAGCGCGAGGCTCATGGCCAGGCACGCCGCACCGCAATCGGCCGCCGCGGTCTGGGCGATGAAAG
>DATELS010000166.1:0-2404 GCA_035276365.1 Thermoanaerobaculia bacterium | reverse complement strand
TCCGCATCACCTCGCCCGCACCAGTGTTGATCTCCGCGTTCATCGCCGTCGCGAACGCCACACCGCGCTTCGGAAACATCATGAGGAACGTGCGCGTCTCCTGCTGCCCGCCGTTGTTCGAGATCGCGAAGCGGCCGCCCGTATCGGAGAGGCCGGGCGCTGGATGGATGAAGACGCCCATGCCGTAGCCGGTCAGCTTCCCGTCGCGCGTCTGCATCGACGTCGACAGCAACTCGAAGTGCTCCGGCGTGATCAGCTTTCCGCTCATCATTCCGCGCGCGAGGCGCAGCAGGTCGGGCACGGTCGTGCGCAGTCCGCCCGCGGCGAACCGGCTGCTGACGTCGATGAACTCCGAATTCGCGAGCTGGCCGTCGATCAACTGATAGCCGCGCACGCGATTCGGAATGAGCGCGATCGGATCGTCGAGCCGCGTCGACGTCATGCCGAGCGGCGCGAAGATGTTCGCGCGCATGTAGTCGCCGTAACTCTGCCCCGACGCCTGCTCGATCACGGCGCCGAGGAGGTTGTAGCCGTAGCTCGAGTAACTCCACTTCGTACCCGGCTCCGCGACGAGATCGAAGTTCTCGAAGATCTCGACCGACTCGCGCGTCGACTTGTGCTCCTTGATGTGCTGCTCGGTCGCGCGATTGACATAGTGCGGAATGCCGGCGAGGTGGCCGAGGAGCTGGCGCACCGTGACCGGCCACTTCTTGCGCGGAAAGTACGGCACGTACGTCTGCACTTCCGCGTCGAGGTCGATCTTCCCGCGCTCGACGAGTTGCAGGATCGCGATCGCGGTCATGGTCTTGGTGATCGACGCCAGACGGAACGACGAATCGATCTTCATCGCCGTCTGGTTCTCGACGTCGGCGAGACCGTAGGCGTGCACCCACTCATCGTTGCCATCGACGATGCCGACCACCATGCCGGGGATTTTCTCGTCGGCGATGTGCGCGCGGAAGTAGGCGTCGAGCGAGTCCCGGCTGGTGGCCGCGGACACACTCGTCGCGAGCAGCGTTGCTGCCAGAAGAAGGCGGACGGTGTTCATGGCTTACTCCTTCGCGCCTGCCGCGATGAGGATGCGGACGACTTCGTCGCTGCCGCGACGCCGCGCCATGACGAGCGGCGTGCGCCACTCGCCGCCGGAATCGCCATGATCTGCCCAAATGCGCGCGTTGACGTTCGCGCCGCGCGCGATCAGATACCGCACCACATTCGCCGCCCCTCCCTCGGCCGCATGAATGAGCGCGTTCTCGTCGCCGGGGACTTCTTTCTCGATCGACGCGCCGCGCGCGATGAGCAGCTTCACCGTTTCGAGCTCATTCGCGCCGGCCGCCATGATCAGCGCGTTGCCGTCGCCGGGAATGCCTTCGTCGACGTCGGCGCCGTGATCGAGGAGGAACTGCACGGCCTCGACGTGGCCGCGCGACGCGGCGGCGATCAACGGATTGCCGTCGCCGCGTACGCCGCGATTGACGTCGGCGCCCGCGTCGACGAGAGCAGCGAGTGCGTCGACACTTCCGCTGCGCGCCGCTTCGATCAGCGCGGTGCCGTCACCGCGAAACGCGACGTCGGGCCGCGCGCCGCGCTCGAGGAGACTGCGCACCGCGGATCCGTCGCCGCTGCGCGCGACCTTCAGCAGCGCGAAGTCGAGCGGATCGCGATCGGCATTGCCTTCCGCATCGTTCGACATCGCGCGATCGATGGGACCCGCGACCAAGCGCAGCGGCGCGATGCCGAGGAGCGATGCGATTGCGACGACACCGACGGCGACCGAGGTCGAGGCGCCGAGGCGGGTGCGGACGCGCGAGGCGTCGAGAATCGACTCCACGCGGCGGCCGAGGTTGCTGCGCGTGGCCATGGCGAGCGCGGGAACCGTGCCGTGGCTCCCGACGCGGCGCGCGAGATCGACGAGTTGCTCGGCGTAATGCTCGCCGCCACTGCCGCTGCGGATCACCGCGTCGTCGCACGCGCGTTCCGCCTCCAGCCGCAGGCGCGACCACAGCATCCACGCCTCCGGATGCGGCCAGTAGAGCGCGCAGGCCACGCGCGAAACGATCTGCGTCAGCCAGTCGCGGCGCACGACGTGCTCCAACTCGTGGCGCAGCGCGCGTTCGATCGCGACGGCGTCCCAGTCGCGCGTTTCTTCCGGCAGCAGGATCGCGGGATGGTGCCAGCCGAACGTCATCGGCACCGCGAGCCGCGCCGAGGTGAAGACTTCGACGCGCGTGCGGATCCCTTCCGCCGCCGCGAGCTCATTCGCGAGCTTCGTGCCGCGCACCGACACATCCGCAGAGGCGCGCAGACGGAAGAGGCGGAGGAGCGAGACGGCGAGCGAGAGGAGGAAACACGCCGCGCCGGCGACGTAGGTGAAGACGACGATGCGCGCGACGTCGACATGCGA
>DATELS010000165.1:0-2223 GCA_035276365.1 Thermoanaerobaculia bacterium | reverse complement strand
GCCGGACGCGGCGCCGTCGCGCAAGCCGCGGCCAGCAGGAAGAGAACCAGGGGCAGGGACCGTTTCATCGCGCGGCATTATAGGCGGCGCGTTCGCGCCGTCCGTTGCTCGCGGCGCTTCGCGCCGTCTGTTGCTGGTTCCTGGTTGCTTGTGGATTCTGGCGGGGCCACAAGGAACCAGTCACCAGCAACCAGCAACAACGGATGAAATACAATCGCGCCGCTTACCGCTGACGAATGACAACTGTCGCCATACCGCAACATCCCGTCGATACCATCGACCAGACCTTTCCCTCCCTCGGACTCAGTCCCGAGGTGATCACGACCGTCGAGGAAATCGGGTTTGTGCATCCGACGCCGATTCAGGCCGCGGTCATCCCGACCGCGCTCACGGGCAAAGACGTGATCGGACTCGCGCAGACGGGCTCGGGCAAGACCGCCGCGTTCGTGCTGCCGATGGCCGAGCGTCTCGTGCATGGCCGCGGCGTACGCGGTCTCATCCTCGCGCCGACGCGCGAGATCGCGCTGCAGACGAAGGCGTTCCTCGATCTCTTCGGCAAGAATCACGATCTCAAGACGGCGTGTCTCATCGGCGGCGTGAAGATGAAGCCGCAGCTCGATGATCTGCGCAAACAGCCGGACGTGATCGTCGCGACGCCGGGCCGTTTGCTCGATCACGTGCAGCGGCGCACGGCGTCGCTGAAGGACGTCGAGATCCTCGTCCTCGACGAAGCCGACCACATGCTCGACCTCGGCTTCCTCCCGCAGATCCGCGAGGTGCTGAAGAAGCTCCCGCGCGAACGGCAAACGCTGATGTTCTCCGCGACGATGCCGGACTCGATCGAGATGATTGCGCGCGACTTCATGCGCGAGCCGATCCGAGTGGACATCATGCCGGCCGGTGCGGCAGCGGAAGGGATCACGCATCGTTTGTATCTCGTGAAGGAAGAGGACAAGCGGAACGCGCTGATCGCGCTGTTGCATCAGGAGCTCGGCTCGACGCTCGTCTTCGCGCGACGCAAAGTCGACGCGGAGTGGCTGTTCCACATCCTCGAGCGGCAGGGACATCCGGTGGCGCGCATTCACGCGGATCAGTCACAGGGGAAGCGCGTCAAGGCGCTGGAGACGTTCCGCGAAGGCGAGCATCGCATTCTGGTCGCGACGGACATCGCCGGCCGCGGCATCGACGTCCCCGGCATCGAGCACGTGATCAACTTCGACATCCCGGAGAATGTCGAGGACTACGTGCACCGCGGCGGCCGCACCGCCCGCGGCCGCGCGAAAGGCATCGTCTCGACGATCGCGACCTGGCAAGACCTGCCCATGGTGCGCAAGATCGAAGAGACGTTGCACGAGAAACTCCCGCGCTGCTCGGTCCCCGGGGTAGAGGCGTGGGAGGAGATGGAGAAGAAGGCGACGGCGCGGAGGCGGCGGGTTTAGGAAACCAAATGTCTCGCCTCGACTTGCCGCAACCCGTCTGGTTCATGCTCGCCGAAGTCGAGGTCACCGGAAATTCGGTGCAACCGTGGATCGCCGGATCAACGGCGTTGGTGCAGGCGTTCGTCCCCACTCGGCGGCTGGAGGACGCTCTTGCGCAGCTCGACTCGTTTCTACCGACGCAGGAGATGCGCCGTACAGACACTCTCCAAGCGATGCGCCACCATGCAGACGAAGAGTGGGATGAGCTTCCCGAGGATTACTACAGGGAACCACTGGAACAAGCAGCGCGGAGTAATGAATGCCGACTCGGTATCTTCATCGTGAGTCGCGACTCGGCGTGGCCGCACACTCAGAATGAGTAGCGCACGATTGTGACGCCACAACGCATCGAGATCACCCTCGAATCGCGCGACGAGGCGCTCGCGCGCAGCACGCGTTTCCGCAACGATCGGGGCAGCAGGCATCTAGGGCTCGCCCGCAACATTGTGAGAGTTCAACTACGCGATGAACTCTCTCGAGTCGGCTTGCAGCTTCGCCAAGCGCACTCCGTTGACGTTCGATGAGCTCGAGCAGGATGTCGAGTCGCTCCTCGGGCGTCAGGTCCGCGTAAAACTGATCGTGACTCTGCGCCCGTGCTATTTTTGGCGAAATGACGACTCCGCTCGACGCCGCTTCCACAGCGGCTGCAATTCAGGATGAATCGTACCGGCAGCTTGGTGAAGCGGGGCGATTGCGCGTCGCCATGCAGTTGAGCGATCTCACTGACTCGTTCGCGCTCGCGGGC
>DATELS010000164.1:0-4717 GCA_035276365.1 Thermoanaerobaculia bacterium | reverse complement strand
CAACAGCTCCGCCACGCGGAGCGGCGCGTTCACGCCAGCAGCTCCACGATCCGCGCCGCCGTGCGCACGGACGCGCCACGGTTCTGCAGCACGGTCGCGCGGGCGCGCTCGCCCCACGCGCGGCGCAGCTCCGCGTCCGCGCACATCCTCCCCGCGAACTCCATCGCCTCGGCCGCGCTCTTCACCTCGACCGCGGCCTCGTTGCGGAGAAAGATCTGGGCGATCTCGCGAAAGTTCGACATCGACGGACCGAAACACACCGGCACGCCGTGCGCCGCCGGCTCGATCGGATTGTGCCCGCCGATCGGCACGAGCGTCCCGCCGATGAACGCGACGGTCGCGTAGCGATAGATCTTCGCCAGCTCGCCGAACGTGTCGAGGAGGAGCACATCGACGCGCTCCTTCGTCATCGTGCTGCGTCGCATGAAGCGCAGCGACGACGTCGCGAGCATTCCCGTGACGAGCTCGAAGCGCTCGGGCTTGCGCGGCGCGATCACGACGAACGCATCGTGCCGCGCGAGGAAGCGCTCGAGCTCCGGCAGCAGCGCCTCGTCTTCGCCCTCCATCGTCGAGCCGAGGACGAGGACGTTGCGGTTCGCGATGAGCGACTCGATCTGCGACGCGATCTCCAGCGGCGTCTCGTCCGGCTCGTAGTCGAACTTCACGTTGCCGCTGACTTCGACGACTTCCGCGCGCGCGCCGATGGCGATGAAGCGCTCGCGATCCGTCTCCTCGCGCGCGAGGATGCGGTCGTACTTCGACAGCACCGCGCCGACGATTCTGCGGAACGCGCGATACCTCGGCAGGGAGCGATCGGAGATGCGTCCATTCGCGAGCACGAGCCGCAGCCCCGCGTCGCGCGCGATGCGCGTCACGTTCGGCCAGATCTCCGTCTCCATCGTCGCGAACACGCGCGGTTGATGGTGTTTGAGAAAGCGCCGCACCGCGAATGCGAAGTCGAACGGAAAGTAGGTCACCGTCGCGTCGGGATAGAGCCGCCGCGCCTGCGCCTGTCCGGTCAGCGTCGTCGTCGTGAACACGATCGACGTTCCCGGCCGCTGCGCGAGAATCTCCGCGATCACCGGCCGCGCCGCCAGCGCCTCCCCCACCGACACCGCGTGCACCCACAAGTCATGCGCGTCCGCGCGATGGCGGTAAAAGCCCATCCGCTCGGGCACGTTGACGAGGTACTTGCCCCGCAACACCCCCGTCAGCAGAAAGTACGGCAGAGCCAGAAGGAGCACGAGGTAGAGGAGGACCTCGTACAGGGCGTACATGGCGGGGATCATATGTATCATTGCCTGACCCCACCACATGCAAACCGCCATCGCCGTCGGACTGATCCTTCCCGAGCTCACCAAAACCGTCGCTGAAGAACATGTCGAGGAGCTGACGAAGCTCAGCGAGTCGGCGGGAGCGCCCGTCGTAGGGCGCGTCATCGCCAAGCGTCCCGCGCCCGATCCCTCGACCTACATCGGCAAGGGAAAAGCGGAGGAGATCAAGTCGCTCGCGCAGAAGCTCGGCGCGAATCTCATCCTCTTCGACGACGACCTCTCGCCCGCACAGGTGCGCAACCTCGAGAAGATCATCGGCGTGCAGGTCATCGACCGCAGCGGACGCATTCTCGACATCTTCTCGCGCCGTGCCCGCACGCGCGAGGCACGTACGCAAGTCGAGCTCGCGCAGCTCGAATACATGCTGCCGCGACTCACGCGCGCGTGGTCGCACCTCGAGCGGCAGGCCGGCAGCAGCGGCTCCGGCGGTGCGGGCGGCGGCGCGCGGCGCGGTGTCGGCGAGACGCAGCTCGAGCTCGATCGCCGCATCGTCCGCACGCGCATCGCGCGTTTGAAAGAAGAGCTCAAGCAGATCGGCAAGAATCGCGAGACGCAGCGCAAGTCGCGCAAGTCCGCGTTCACCGTCGCGCTGGTCGGGTACACGAACGCGGGCAAGTCCACGCTCTTCAATCGCCTCACCAGCGGTGAAGTCCTCGCCATGGACAAGCTCTTCGCCACGCTCGACTCCAAGACGCAGAAGATCGTCCACGCGATGCCGCGCGAGACCGTCATCGTCGACACGGTCGGCTTCATTCGCAAGCTGCCGCACCATCTCGTCGCATCGTTTCGCTCGACGATGGAGGAAGCCGTCGCCGCCGATCTCGTCCTGCACGTCATCGACGTCAGCCATCCGCAGTACGCCGAGCAGCGCGAGGTCGGCGACCAGGTCCTCTCCGACCTCGGCGTCGACCCCGAGCGCATCCTCGAGGTCTACAACAAGGCGGACCGCATCGACGACGACTTCGACGTGCGCCGCAAGAACGCAATGGTCGTCTCGGCCCTCACCGGCGACAACGTCGAGCATCTCGTCGACGCCATCCGCGATCGCGAGCGCGAAGGCGGCGAGCTCCTGCAACTGGACTTGCCGCACAGCGAGTCGCGCCTGCTCGCGACGCTGCACGATGTCGCCGAAGTGATCGAGCAGACCGTCAACGACGAAGGCACCGCTGTCACCGCGTGGGTGCCGCACGGCGCCGTGCATCAGTTCGAAAAATTCGCGAGGCCGCGCGCGCGGCGACGCAGAGCGTCGTGAACATCCGTCCCGCTGTTGCCGCCGATCGCGCCCGGATTCACGAGATCCTCGTCGCGACGGCGCGCTTCACGCGGCAGGAGATCGGCTGGGCGATGGATCTCGTCGACGCCGCGCTCGAGCGTCCCGAGCGCGGCGAGTACACGGCGCACGTGCTCGAGGAGCCGGACAGCGGTCCGCATCGCACCGTGCAGGGCTACGTCCTCTTCGGACCGACACCGATGACCGAGGGAGTGTTCGATCTGTATTGGATCGCGGTGGATCCGAGGCAGCAGGGGCAGGGATTCGGGCAGGTGCTCCTGCGATTCGTGGAGAATGAAGTGCGGCGGCAGTCGGGACGGATGCTCCTCATCGAGACCTCCTCGAAACGGAGCTACGCGCCGACGATCCGCTTCTATCAGCGCGCGGGGTACCGCGAGATCTCGCGCATCAAGGACTTCTACAGAATCGAAGACGATAAAGTGGTGTTCTGCAAACAACTGGCGCAGCCATGAACGTCCTCGGCAACCCGCTGTATCTCGCGCTCGCGTGCTACGCGCTCGGCACGCTCGCCGCGCTGGCGTCGCTCTTCGTGCGCGAGAAGCGGCTGCAGCACATCGGCCTCGCGCTGATGATCGGCGGCTTCGTCGCGCATACGACGTGGATCGGCACCATCTGCGCGCGCACCGGCCATCCGCCGATCACCAACCTGCCCGAGGCGGCGAGCTTCATCGCGTGGATGGTGTTTCTCGTCGAGCTCGTGTTGTGGATTCGCTATCGCGTCTACGCGGCCGTGTTCTTCGTTTATCCGCTCGTGCTGCTGCTCCTGACGATCTCCGCGGTCGTGGGCGAGCGCTTCACGATGATGGATCCGGAGCTGCGCTCGAACATCTTCACGACACACGTGCTGCTGACGACGATCGGCGTCGCCGCGCTCCTGATCGGACTCGCGTTCGGACTGCTCGCGTTGATGCAGGACCGCGCGCTGAAGAACAAAACGCGCGGAAGGTTGTGGGAGTGGATCCCGAGCCTCGACGTCTGCAAGAAGGTCAGCTATCGCGCGCTCGCGGTCGGCTTCTCGATCTACACGCTCGGCCTGCTCGCGGGAATCGTCTGGACGTACCGGACGGGCGCGGGACTCGTCGAGCTGCGCGCGAAGCAGATCGCGGCCATCGCCGCGTGGATGCTCTTCGGCGTGCTGTTGCAGTCGTACGTCAGCAACACCTATCGCCGTCCGCGGACGTTGTTCATCTCGGCGGGCGCGTTCGTGGCGATCGTGGTGGCGATCGTGGGGATCAAAGGTTAAATGCGAATTCTGAGCGCAGCGAAGAATCAATGGAGCCCTAACGCGGGCCGTGCCCGAAGGCACGCATCGCGTGACGGCTCCGTTGACCCTTCGCTGCGCTCAGGGTTGAGGGCCGAAAACCGATGCTGATCCTCATCGGCATCAACCACCGCACCGCCCCCGTCGACGTGCGCGAGCGACTCAGCATCTCCGACGTCCGCCTCGGCGACACGACGCTCGCTCTCGCGGCGATTCCCGGCGTCGACGGCGCGGCCGTGCTCTCCACGTGCAACCGCGTCGAGGTCGTGCTCTCCACGCGCGATGAAGACGTGCTCGCGACAATCGTCGACTGGCTCGCCGCGCGCGCGGACACGATTCGCGCGGAGCTCGAGAAGCACCTGTACGTCCTCCGTCACGCCGACGTCGTCCGCCACGTCTTCCGCGTCGCCTCGGGGCTCGACTCGATGATCGTCGGCGAGCCGCAGATCGGCGGTCAGGTGCGGAAGGCGTTCCGCACGGCGCAGGAGCTCGGCGCCTCCGACTCCATGCTGCAGCAGCTCTTCGATCACACCGTCAGCGCGTCGCGCCGCGTGCGCACGGAGACGGGCATCGGCGAGCACGCGGTGTCGGTGCCGTACGCCGCGGTCGAGTTGGCGAAGAAAATCTTCGGCGATCTCCGCGGCCTGCGCGTCCTCCTCCTCGGCGCCGGCGAGATGGCGGAGCTGACCGCGGAACATCTGCACGCGCACGAGGTCAAGCAGGTCTTCGTCGCAAACCGCTCGCACGAGCGCGCGGTGGAGCTCGCGGAGCAGTTCGACGGAACGGCGGTGCAGTTCGATCAGCTCGCCGAGCATCTCGCCCACTCCGACA
>DATELS010000163.1:0-2422 GCA_035276365.1 Thermoanaerobaculia bacterium | reverse complement strand
CTCGAAGTAACGCTGCGAGCGGACCATGTCCGTGAGATTGCCGCCCCACGTCGAATTGATGCGCGACGACACGGTGAACACATTCTCCGCGAGCTCGAAGATCCGGTCGTTCGACGCGAAGCCGCACACCTGCGTCTTCTTGCCGAAGCAGAAGAGGTCGGGCTCCACGCCGTAGTGCTGGAACGACCACATCTTGCCGGTGATGCCGACGCCCGACTGCACCTCGTCGAAGATCAGCACCATCTCGTTCTCGTCGCACAGCTGGCGCACCGCGCGGAAGAACTCGGGGCGGAAGTGGTTGTCGCCGCCTTCGCCCTGGATCGGCTCCATGATGAACGCCGCGATCTCGTCCTTCCGCTCGTGCAGAAAGCGCTTGGCCTCTTCCAGCGCGGCGTTCTCGCGGCGCTCGGCATCGGCGAGGTTCTCGTCCGTCAGCGGAAAACGCAGCTTCGGATTGTCGACGCGCGGCCAGTCGAACTTCGGAAAGTACTGCGTCTTGCGCGGATCGGCGGTGTTGGTCAGCGACAGGGTGTAACCGGTGCGGCCGTGGAAGGCCTCGCGCAGATGCATGATCTGCGTGCCCTTCTCGCCCAGCCCCTTGCGCATGTTCTTGCGCACCTTCCAGTCGAACGCGGCCTTGATCGCGTTCTCGATGCCGAGGGAGCCGCCTTCGACGAAGAACATGTGCTTGTTCAGCGAAGGAGGCACCGCGACGCGCGCGAACGTCTCGACGAATTCGGCCATGTACGTCGTGTAGATATCCGAGTTCGCAGGCTTGTTGATCGCGGAGTCGGCGAGGCGGTCGCGGAACTCCGGCGTATCCATCTTCGGATGGTTGTAGCCGACGGGCACCGAGGCGAAGTTGGTGAAGAAGTCGAGGACGTTGCGTCCGCGACGCGAGTCGAAGACCCAGGAGCCCTTCGACTTCCTGAGATCCATGACGATGTCGTAGCCGTCCGCCAGCATGTGCCGGCTGAGGACGTTGTGCACCTCGGCGGGCTGGACGTGCAGCCTGCGGTCAGTGATGGCGGAGAGGGACATATTGAGGGACTCCTGTCGTGTTGCGTTTGTTGAGGGGACGGGGATTCTATCAGGAGAGCGGTCTCGTGATAGAACCCCTCCCGCAAACGGAGACCTCTCAATGAAAGACATCGTCATCCTCGGCGCGGCACGGACGCCGATCGGATCGTTTCAAGGAACACTCTCTTCTCTTCCCGCTCCGCGGCTCGGCGCCGTTGCGATCAAATGCGCGCTCGAGAACGCGGGCGTGCCTGCCGAACAGATTCAGCAGGTCATCATGGGCAACGTCCTGCAGGGCGGCGTCGGACAGGCGCCGGCGCGGCAGGCGGGCATCTTCGCCGGCGTGCCGGTGAGCGCGGGCGCGGTCACGGTCAACAAGGTGTGCGGCTCGGGCATGAAGGCCGTGATGTACGCGGCGAATGACATTCGCTGTGACGAATATGACATCGCGGTCGCGGGCGGCATGGAGTCGATGTCGAACGCGCCGTACGCGCTGCCGCAAGCGCGCAGCGGCTATCGCATGGGCAACGGCAAGATGATCGACCTCATGGTCCACGACGGACTGTGGGACCCGTACGGCGACAAGCACATGGGCAGTTGTGCCGAGACGTGCGTGTCGAAGTACTCGTTCACGCGCGAGGAGCAGGACGCGTTCTCGCTCGAGTCGTATCGCCGCGCGCAGGATGCGATCCGCGACGGCAAGTTCAAGAAAGAGATCGCCATCGTCGAGATCGCGGGGAAGAAGGGCAAGTCGGTCGTCATCGACGACGAAGAGCCGTTCGCCGCGCCGCTCGAGAAGATGGGCACGCTCAAGCCCGCGTTCCAGAAGGAAGGCGGCACGGTCACCGCCGCGAACTCGTCGAAGATCAACGACGGCGCCGCGGCGCTGGTCGTCACGTCCGCGGAGTACGCGGAGAAGAATGGACTGAAGCCGATGGCGCGCATCATCGCGCAGGCGACCGCCGCGCAGGAGCCGGAGTGGTTCACGACCGCTCCCGCGAAGGCGATCGACATCGTGCTCAAGCGCGCGTCGATGTCGGTCGATGACATCGACCTGTTCGAGATCAACGAGGCCTTCGCCGCGGTCGCGATGGCGGGGATGAAGGACGCGAACATCCCGCACGAGAAGCTCAACATCTACGGCGGCGCCGTCGCCCTCGGACACCCGATCGGTGCGAGCGGCGCGCGTATCCTCGTCACGCTCATTCACGCGCTCAAGGATCGCGGACAGAAGCGCGGTCTCGCCGCGATCTGCATCGGGGGCGGCGAGGCGGCGGCGATGATCGTCGAGGTCTAGGCGAAGAGCGCGGCGAGTCCGGCCATGTCGCGGACTTCGTAGGTCGGCGCGCCGCCCGGGAGCGGCGCGTCGCCGCGGCGATTCACCCACGCGTTCGGAATGCGC
>DATELS010000162.1:0-19372 GCA_035276365.1 Thermoanaerobaculia bacterium | reverse complement strand
CGATGCGGAATCGCCGCAGCAACATCGCGCCGAGTCCCGCGAGCATCGCGAACAGCAGCAGCGCGAACGCGATCCGCCCGCCCTGCAGGATCAGATGGCGCGCGACGAGAAAATCGAGCAACTTCCTAGGCGGTCACTTCCGCCGGCTTCGCGTAGCCCTCGTGATCTTCCGCGTAGCCGCCGTGATAGTCCGACGTATCCGGTCGCTTGATCTGCGCGTGCGCGACCACGCGCTCGCGGCGCATCCCGCGGAAGTCCTCGAGTGACGCGAAGCCGCGCTTCTCCATGAACTCGCTCATGCCTGACGTCAGCGCCTTGATCACGTTCGGTCCGATCGCGTGATCGAGCATCGCCGCCGTGCACACCTGCACCGTGCCGCAGCCCAGGAGGAAGTAGTTGAGCGCGTGTTCGAACGTCGAGACGCCGCCGATCCCCGAGAACGCGTTTTCCGGAAACGCCTTCGTCATCTGCGCCATCTTCGCCATCGACAGCGGGAGAATCGCCGGTCCGCCGAGGCCGCCGGAGGAGCAGTAGCCTTCGACGCTCATCTCGAAGTCCAGCGTGTTCGGATCGATCGGCGGCAACGACGGCCACGTGTTCGACGAGCAGATCGCGTCGGCGCCGCCAAGGAAGGTGGCGGTGGCTTCTTCGACGATGTTGGAGGTCGCGGGCGTCAGCTTCACCCACACCGGCACCTTCGCCACTTCCTTCACCGCCTGCGTCACCACCGAGCAGAGCACCTTGTCCTTGCCGACGTTCGAGCCCATGTCGACGCGGTCCATGTGCGGACACGAGAAGTTGAGCTCGAGCGCATCGCAGCCTTCGTCCTGACACGCCTTCGCCAGCGCCTGCCAGTTGTGCAGCTCCTTGTCGTTGCCCGAACCGGCCATGATCGACGCGACGAGCATGCGATCCGGAAACTGCTTCTTGATGCGCGCGAGCTTGCCGATCCACCAGTCGAGCGGCTTGTCCGAGATCAGCTCCCAGTTCCACGAGGCCATGAGCGTCGTGTCGGGCCGTTTGTTCATCGACAGGCGCGTGCCGTTGTTCTCCGCGCGGAGGAACTTCGTCTTCGGACCCTTCACATTGACGACGGGATGGAGGCCGATCGTCTTCGTCACGACGCCGCCCCAGCCGGCCTCGAAGGCGCGGATGATGTTCGAATCCGACTCCGTGGGCGGGGCGGATGCGAGCAGGAACGGATTGACGAAGCGAAGTCCGGTAAACGTCGTCGACAGATCGGCCATGTGATCTCCTATCTCGTGGAAGCTCAAGAGTGTACGCCTCTGCGCGGAGGGGTACAATCGCCGCCATGCCGATGAATGAGGACGTGATCCATCACCCGGATGGACGTGTGGAACTGCGCGATCACACGTCGATCGAGTCGAGCCGGCTCTACAGCGAAGACCTGGCGCCGGTGCCGGTCGCGAAGCGCAACTGGACGACGTACAACTACGCCGCGCTCTGGATCTCGATGGCGCACTGCATCCCGACGTACATGCTGTCGTCGGGACTCATCAGCGCGGGCATGAACTGGTGGCAGGCGCTGATCACTATCCTGATCGGCAACACGATCGTCCTGATTCCCATCCTTCTGAACTCGCATCCCGGAACGAAGTACGGCATTCCGTTTCCGGTCTTCGCGCGCGCGGGCTACGGGACCGTGGGCTCGAATCTGCCGGCGATCATGCGCGCGCTCGTGGCGTGCGGCTGGTTCGGCATTCAGGCGTGGATCGGCGGGCAGGCGCTGCACACGTTCTTCACCTCGGTCTTCCCCTCCTGGCCCACCCTCCTCGGCGGTCCCTTCGGCGGACACACGACGACGGAGTGGCTGTCGTTCCTCCTGTTCTGGGGGATGAACATCTACATCATCTATCGCGGCATGGATCTGCTGCGCCACGTCGAGAACTGGGCCGCGCCGTTCGTGCTGGTGATGACGGCGATCCTCATGGCGTGGGCGATCTGGCGCGCGGGCGGACTCGGATATCTCGTCAGCCATCCGGGCAAGTTCCGCACGTGGGCGGAGTTCCGTCCGATCTTCATTCCCTCGCTGACGGCGATGATCGGCTTCTGGGCGACGCTATCGCTGAACATGCCGGACTTCACGCGCTTCGGCCGCAGCCAGCGCGAGCAGGCGCTGGGACAAACAGTGGCGCTGCCGACGACGATGACGGTGTTCGCGGCGATGGGCGTGATCATCACGTCGGCGGCCGTGGTGATCTATCCGAAGTCGCCGATGAGCGATCTTTGGGATCCGGTGAAGCTGGTCGGACACTTCGACAAGGCGTGGGTGATCGCGATCTCGATGTTCACGGTGGTGATCGCGACGCTGGCGGTGAACATCGCGGCGAACGTGGTGTCGCCGGCGAACGATTTCGCGAACGCGTTCCCGAAGTTCATCTCGTTCCGCACCGGCGGCCTGATCACGGGCGTGCTCGGAATCCTGATGATGCCGTGGCGCCTTCTCGCCGACCCCTCCGGCTACATCTTCGAATGGCTCCTCGGCTACTCCGGCGGTCTGGGCTCGATCGCCGGCGTGCTGATCGCGGACTATTGGATCGTGCGCAACAAAGAGCTCGCGCTCGCGGACCTGTACAAGGAGCGCGGCGCGTACACGTACAACGCGGGCTGGAACTGGCGCGCGGTGGTGGCGACGCTGGCCGGCTGCTTCTTCGCATGGATCGGCCTCGTCGTGCCGTCGTTGCACGGCATGTACGACTACGCGTGGTTCGTGGGGTTCGGCGTGGCGTTCGCGATCCACGCGCTGCTCATGAAGGTGGCACCACCGCAGTTGACGTCGGAATCGCTGCTCCAGGCGTAGCGGATCGCGCCGCGAGTCAGAACGTCAATGCGAAGTGGTTTCGCCGTCCGTCGTACAGGAGGGTTGCGTGTCGGAGAATATCGCGGCCGATCAGGCACTGATACGGCACACCGCCCATCGGTGCTTCGATGGCGAAAATATTCTCGATCACGAACCCTTCGTCAAAGTAGATGTTCACGTGATAGCGATCGCAAAGCAGGGATGCTGTTGTTGACGGCGTGCTGATGGGCGCAGTGCCCACAGGCCGGATGTTCAGCCGGCCGACGAGCTCGGGACTGAGAACCGTCGTGTGAGCGCCGGTGTCGATGAGTGCAGTCACGGTGATCGGTGAGGAAAGCTGCACGCCCAGCGGTCCGAAAGCCATCATGAGCTCTCGCGATGGCCCAACAGCGAGCTGAATGTACGGACCCACAGCGGCGAGGTCCGAGATCGTACTCTCGTAAGTGGGCAATCAAACACCGAGATTGAACGTCGTAAAAACCAGGGGAACGTCTGCCTCGACGATGTGCTTCACCAAGAAGGCTTCGTTTCCGATCTGCCGATAACCCGCGCGCACGGCCTCGAGCTCACTGTCGAATATACCGATGAGCTCCGTTCCTTTGATCAGCGCATATTTTCCCGGCGCACGCGCAAGCAATTCGAGGCGCTCTTGCTCGAAGAACTTCAGCTCCTGATGAAGGATGCGTGTAGAACCTTCCGCCATAGTCGACTCACGATCTTAACACCGCCCTTACGGCCAAACGCCGCGCTGCATCGCCACCTGCGCCACACGCTCGATCGCAAGCGCAAACGCACTCGTGCGAAGATCCACGTTCGCGCCGCGGCGCTCGCGAATTGCGCGTTGCATCGCCAGCACCGCGTCCGTCGCCGACTCCATCTTCCGGCGCAACTTCTCGTTCACTTCGTGCTCGCTCCAGTGCTGGTTCTCGATGTTCTGCACCCACTCGAAGTAGCTCACGCTCACGCCGCCCGAGTTCGTGAGAATGTCCGGCAGCACGGGGATGCCGCGCTCGAACAGCACGCGGTCCGCGGCGGGAGTCGTCGGACCGTTCGCCGCCTCCGCGACCAGCTTCGCGTTCACGCCGTCGACGTTGTCCGCGCGGATCTGATTCTCGAACGCGGCGGGGATCAGCACATCGCACGGCACATGCAGCAGTTCCGCGTTCGAGATGTTCTTCATCCCCTCCATGCCCACGACCGATCCCGTCTGCTGCTTCTGCCGCAGCGCGGCGTCGGGATCGATTCCGTCGTCGCAGTGAATGCCGCCCGTCGAGTCGCTCACCGCGATCACACGCGCGCCTGCATCCGTGAAGAGCTGCGCGGCGATCGCGCCCGCGTTGCCATATCCCTGGATCACCACCGTCGCGTCTTTCAACGACGACAGACCCGGCACCGCGCCTTGTTCGATCGCGCGACGCGTCACGAACAGGCATCCGCGCGCCGTCGCCTCGTTGCGGCCGAGGGAGCCGCCGAGGAAGACGGGCTTGCCGGTAACGACGGGGAGATTGTTCTTGCCCGCGTGCATCATGTCGTACGTGTCGTAGATCCACGCCATCGTCTGCGCCGTCGTGTTCACGTCCGGCGCGGGGATGTCCGTGTGCGGTCCGATCGAGTCGCCGAGCTCCACGACGAAGCGTCGCGTGATCTTGCGCAGCTCGTTCGCCGACAACTTTTTCGGATCGCAGATGATGCCGCCCTTCGCGCCGCCGAATGGGATGTCCGCGACCGCACACTTCCACGTCATCCACGACGCCAGCGCGCGCACCTCGTCCGCGTTCACGTCCGGGTGATAGCGAATCCCTCCCTTGCCCGGCCCGCGCACGCGTGAGTGCAGCGCGCGATATCCCGAGAACGTGCGCACCGTGCCGTCGTCGCATTCCACCGGGAACTCCACCTTGATCAATCGTGTCGTGCCGCGCAGCCAGTTGCGCAGACCATCCGGAAGATCGGCGAGGTATTGAGCGGCCTCGTCGAATTGTTGCTGGGCAATGTTGTAGGGATTGAGGTCTTCCGCGGGCGTTCCGTCCATCGATGAAGACTCCTTCTCTGCGATCATAACGGCATGAGTGACTTCGATTCACTCTGGAAGAGCGCGCTGCGTTTCCGGCGCGCGTCGCGCGAGCTCGAGCCGCTCGTGCACGACGTGTACGACGCGATGCACGACGCGATGTCGCTGCAGTCCGCGCTCGACGCGCTGCTCGCGTTTCTCGCCAGCGAGTCCGGACGCACTGACGCGAACTGCTCGGTCACGCATCACTTCATCGACGCGACCGAGTCGCGCTGGCGCGACGTTCCCGGCGAGCTGCACGCGATCCTGGACGACATGAGCGGCGCGCTGCACGAGTCGATTTACGCGCCGCACATCGCGCGCACATTCGAGTCAACGCCCGAACAACTTCTCGAGCGAATCCGCAAACTCCGCTAACCCGCGCGCTTTTTCTGCGTATCTATCCACAGAACGGAGGACACATGAGAAAGCTCGCCGCTGTGGTGTTGATGATCGTCGCTTCGGTGTCGTACGCGGACAAAGCGAAGTCGAAGTTCAAGGACAAGCGGTTCGAGCCGGTCGTGCGCTCCGCGTCCGAGTATGCGGGCAGCTATCGCGGTCCCGACGAGTCGTACGGTCTCGTCCTCGAAGTCGCGCCGGACGGAAAACTGCGCGGCAACTACGTCGAGCTCGGACGCGTCGCCGTGCTGCACGCGATTCAGGTGAACGGCGCCGACTTCACGGCGCGCGCCAGCTTCGACGACGGCAGCCTGCGCACGCTGCGCGGCTCGTTCGCGATGCGCACGCTCAACGGCGCGACCGCATTCGGCGCGCGCGTGCACGACGTGAAAGTCGAAGGGATGGGAGAGGTGGATACGTTCTTCGAGCGGAACTGAGCTACGACATCCAGTTCACTCCCGCTTCCTTGTTCCACTTCGTCGTCATCTTCTTCGCCTTCGTCCAGAACTCGATCGAGCCGCGGCCGGTGATGTCTCCCGCACCGAACTTCGACTCGTTCCAGCCGCCGAAGCCGAACGGCTCACGCGGCACCGGGACGCCGACGTTCACGCCGACCATTCCCGCGCTCGCCTTCTCCATGACGTAACGCGCCACGCCGCCGCTTTCGGTGAAGACCGAGGCGGCGTTGCCGTACGGAGAGCGATGCTGCACGTCGATCGCTTCCTCGACGTCCTTCGCGCGGATGATGACCATCACCGGCCCGAAGATCTCTTCCTGCGCGATGCGCATGTCCGGCGTGACGTGATCGATGAGCGTCGGACCGACGTAGTACCCGCCTTCTTTCCCCGGAACGACGTATCCGCGCCCGTCGACCAGCACCTTCGCTCCGGCCTCTTCCGCCTCGCTGATGTAACGCTCGATGCGTTCCTTCGCGGCGCGTGAGATCACGGGTCCGAGGTGAACGCCCGGCACCATGCCGCGAACGATGTTCGTCATGCGGTCGACGATGTGATCCGTCGCGCCGACGGCCATCATCACCGACGCGGCCATGCATCGCTGTCCCGCGCAACCGGACATCGACGCGATGACGTTGTTCGACGTCATGTCCGGCTCCGCGTCCGGCATGACGATGAGGTGATTCTTCGCGCCGCCGAGGCAGAGGGCGCGCTTGAGGTTCATGGAGGCGCGGCGATAGACAATCTTCGCGACGTGCGTCGAGCCGACGAAGCTCACCGCCTCGATCGCGGGATGGTCGCAGATCGCCTCGACCGATTCCTGTCCGCCATGCACGATGTTCAGGACGCCGTCCGGCAGTCCCGCTTCTTTCAGCAGCTCGGCGATGCGGCCGGAGCTGAGCGGCACCTGCTCGCTCGGCTTGAGGATCATGCAGTTGCCGAGGGCGATGGCGTTGGGGATCGTCCAGTTCGGAACCATGTTCGGGAAGTTGAAGGGAGTGATCGACGCGACGATGCCGACCGGAAAGCGCTCGACGCGGCACTCGACACCGCGCGACACTTCGAGGACTTCGCCGGGCACGATCTGCGGGAGCGAGCATGCGAACTCGCAGAGCTCCGCGGACTTCAACACTTCCGCCGCCGCCTCGCTCCGAATCTTCCCGTTCTCCTCGGTGACCAGCGTCGCGAGCTCGTCGATGTTTTTCTCGAGCAGCGCCTTGTAGCGATAGAAGACCTGCGCGCGCTCCTTGATCGGCGTGGCCGCCCATCCCGCCTGCGCCTTCTTCGCCGCCTCGACCGCGCGATCGACTTCCTGCATGCCGGAGAGCGGCACGCGCGCGAGGACGGAGCCGTCGCTGGGATTGGTGACGTCGAGGAGCCGGTCGCCGTCCGGATCGACGAACGTCCCGCCGATGTAGTTGCGCACGTCGGGATAACGGGTGGGAGCGGATTGTTCGATCGCGGTCATGGTTGCCTCCTGCGGTAAACGCGCATTATCGCGCAGCAGCCGCATTTGCGCTTGACCCCGCTCACGTGCGCGAACGATCATCGCGCGCATGGCAGATTTCAGTCAGTTGTTCCGCACGAAGTCGCTCGATGCGCTGGTCAGCGAGACGCACGAGGAAGGGCACCAGCTCAAAAAAGTTCTCGGTCCTTGGAACCTCATCGCCCTCGGCATCGGCGCGGTCATCGGCGCCGGCATCTTCGCGACGATCGGCACGGCGGCCGCGGGCGACGCGCATCGTCCCGGCGCGGGTCCGGGACTCATGCTCTCGTTCGTCATCACGGCGATCGTGTGCGGATTCACGGCGCTCTGCTACGCGGAGTTCGCGTCGATGGTGCCGGTCTCCGGCTCCGCGTACACGTACTCGTACGGCACGCTCGGCGAGCTCGTGGCGTGGATCATCGGCTGGGATCTCATCATCGAGTACGCGATCGGCAACGTCGCGGTCGCGATCTCGTGGGCGAATTACATGAACACGCTGCTGGAAGGCTTCGGCATCCACTTACCGAAGTGGATGACGGTCGACTTCCAAACCGCGGCGCGCAAGATGCCGGAAGTGCTGCAGGCCGCGCCGCACATCGGCAGCCTGCCCATCGTCTTCAATCTGCTCGCGCTGGTCATCGTCGCGCTGATCACGATCGTGCTCGTGTGGGGCATTCGCGAGTCGGCGAGCTTCAACTTCGGCATGGTCGTGTTGAAGCTGATCGTCCTCGCGTTCTTCGTCTTCGTCAGCTTCAAGTTCGTGAAGCCGGCGAACTGGACGCCGTTCGCGCCAAACGGAATGACCGGAATCTTCTCCGGCGCCGCGGTCGTGTTCTTCGCGTACATCGGCTTCGACGCGGTGTCGACGACCGCGGAGGAAGCGCGCAATCCGAAGCGCGACATGCCGATCGGGATCATCGGCTCGCTCATCGTCTGCACGATCATCTACGGCATCGTGGCGGCGGTGTTCACGGGCATGATCCCGTACCGCGTGCTGCACGGCGCGGTGGCGAGCGAACAGGCGGAGCCGCTGACGCTGGCGATGAAGTTCGTGCAGATGCCGAACTGGATGATCGGCGTCGTCGCGCTCGGATCCGTGATCGCGCACACGGCGGTGCTGCTGGTGTTCCAGCTCGGACAGCCGCGCATCTTCTTCGCGATGTCGCGCGACGGACTGCTGCCGCCGTTCTTCGCGAAGGTGCATCCGAAGTACGGGACGCCGCACGTGTCGACGATCATCACCGGCGTCGCGGTGGGCGTGGCGTCGATGTTCACGAGTCTCGAGGAGATGGTGGATCTGACGAACATCGGAACGCTGTTCGCGTTCTTCCTCGTCTGCGTGGGCATTCTGATTCTGCGCGTGAAGGACCCGAACCGCGAACGCCCGTTCCGCGTCCCGTTCGGTCCCGTGCTCCCGGTGCTCGGCGCGCTCTCGTGCATCGGCCTCGCGATCTATCTCCCGCCGACGTCGTGGTGGCGCTTCTTCTACTGGCTCGCCGCCGGCCTCGTGTTCTATTTCCTCTACGGCTACCACAACAGCCGCCTGCGCCATCCGCGCCCCGCCCTCGCAGGCACACCGCCGCGACACGAGGTGCTGCACGACTTCGATCCGTCGTCGCGCGTGCCGCCGAGGGATGTGGACGAGGAGTAGAACGACGCGCGGTTGAGCTTGCGTCTCGCGCAGTCACGGCGTAGGTTTTTCTGAGCCACATGGGACTCCTTGCACGTGTTGCATTCGTTGCGATGCTCGTCGTCTCCGCTTCTGTGTTTGCAGACGGCGGTGTCGTGCCGGATGTGATCGTTCTCGACGACGCGGGACGATACCTGTGGGTTGCCGCGGATCGAGCCCTCGATGAGAACGGCGTTCTCAGCGAAAAGTATCTCGGCCAATACATGCCTTCTCTCCGTGAGGACGCGCAACTGAATGGCGCCGGCTGCAAGGTTTTTCGCGGTACGGTTCTCGAGCATTTTGAGCCGACCGGTTCACTCGACGAGCTGGTTCGCGGCGCGCGGTCCATCGTGACGGGGCGCGTCGTTGCGCTTCGTGAAGGGTTCTATGGCGGCATTCCGGGAAGTCTCCTGTTGCTCGCGACAGAACGGCTGAAAGGCGAGTCGTCCGGTGAGGCACTGCTGTTCTATCCGTTCGCTCAAATCAAAACCGCCGAAGGAGTCGTCTGCGCCAAGCCGCTTGGGGATGCTGTTGCTCCGACGGTGGGAGATCGCGTGCTCGTTTTCGCCATGCGCAATCCACGGCGAATCCATGACGCGACGATTCTCGATGTCGACACGAAGCGCGAGCTCGTGCACGCCGACGCCGCCGGGGGCATTCATGCACCGGAAGCGCTTCTGTCGTTCTGCGGCAAGACGGACTGTCTCGAAAGTCTTCGTGGTGAGATTCAGCGGCGACTCGCCGACGGGCACCGAGGTGCGCGAGAGCACTGATGAGGCGTGCAGTCGCGTGCGCAGCACTCTTCGGGAGCCTCGCGCTCTCCGGGACTGCGGATGCGCAGTGTTCAAGTGCGCAGGGATATGCCCGCACGACCGCGCCGACGATCGGCATTCTCAACGGCACCGGATGGACGAATACGACGCTTCCCATCGGCTCCGCGATCAACATCTGGAGCAGTGGCTGCTCGGGCATGATGGGGCGCGACTTCCCCACGTTGCGCAACAACGCGAGCGGTCAGATCAACATCACTGTCGATCGGCTCGGTGGGCGCAATCCGGAGTCGAACGCTGGTTGCGCGAGGTTCAATCACCGTCTCGACTCTCAGTTGCGCGTCATCGGCGGCACCATCGAGATCTACGAGCAGGATAGTGCCGGGAATGACTGCCTGTGGGTCATGCCGGCGGTGACGCTCGACAACTTGATCGCGCACGAGATCGGGCATGTGCTCGGCCTCGCAAACTCGACATGCACGAATCACATCATGGGGCCGAATTGGGCGACGTCGAATCCAGCATCAGACGAATGCGCATGGGTGGATGACGCGTGGCAAACGACGACCGAGCAGCAGCAGGACGCATGTGACGCGACGTGTTCGACCACTTGCACTGGCACTCCGCCAACGTGTCCGAGCGGGAGCGGCGGAACGTGTGGTGTCGAAGGGTGTCCGCCCGGCGCGTACGACGACCCGTTGATCCTCGATCTCGAGGGCGATGGAATCGAAACGACGTCTGTTTCGAACGGCGTCGACTTCGATGTGTCCGGCGACGGTGTCCGTGACCGTACCGCGTGGACGAAAGCAGGCGCGGACGATGCGTTTCTCTACTTCGATGAAAATGAAAACGACGTCGTCGACGGTGCCGCGGAGTTGTTCGGTGACGCGACGACGCTCGCCGACGGCACGCGTGCGCGCAACGGCTACGAAGCGCTGGCGGCGCGCGATGATCCGCGCCATGGCGGCAACGGCGACGGGGTGATCACGAAAGACGACAAGATCTGGCGGAAGCTACGCCTCTGGATCGATGCGAATCATGACGGCGTGACCACGCGCGAGGAAACGTTCAAGCTTCATGAATTCGACATCGTGGAGATCGCGCTGTCATACGTCGTGATGACGTCAGCCGATGATTTCGGCGTCGACAGCGCCGGGAACTGGCACCTCATTCAGGGCCAGTTCGTACAACGCAGCACGGGCGATGGTCCGCCGTGCAATCGTATTCGTCCGATTCACGACGTCTTCTTTCGCGTCGAGCTGCGCTGACTCGCGATCTGCGCCGGCTGGCCCGATTTGACCGCTTGTTGTCCGCCGCGTTCCGCGCGGCGGATTTACATTGCGCGGCATGAACAACACCGCACTGCTCGTCGTCGACATTCAGGACTCCTTCAAAATCGATCCCGCGCGCTGGGCGCGGCGCAACAATCCCGCGTTCGAGCGGAACGTCACGGAGCTCATCTCCGCGTTTCGCGGCGCGTCGCTTCCGCTCATCTTCGTGCTGCACAACGACGGCGATCCGGGCTTCCGTCCCGGCGATCCCGAAGTGCGGCTGATGGACTTTCTCGGGCGGCGCGAGTCCGAGCCGGTCATCCTCAAGAACACGCGCAACGCGTTCACGAGCACTGACCTCCAGTCGCGCCTCGACGCCCTCGGAGTGCGCAGAATCGTGGTCTGCGGCATCTCCACCGAGCAGTGCTGTGAGACCACCACGCGCGTCGCCGCGGACCTCGGCTACGATGTCGACTTCGTGACCGAGGCGACGGCGACGTTCCCGATCGGGACGATGTCGACGGAGGACATCGTCGAGCGGACCGAGGCCGTGCTGCGCGGAAGGTTCGCGCGGATCGTTACTGTACGTGACGTTGTTGAGGAGATGCTCGTATCCGCGAAGTGATCTTCGTCGTGCTGCCGCAGGTCGAGATCCTCGACCTCGCCGGGCCGCTGCAGGCATTCTCGGAAGTGCCGTCGAAGTACCGCGTGCGCGTCTGTTCGTATCGCGATCGCATCGAGGCGCATCAGGGAATCGTCCTGGCCGATCTCGACCGGTTGCCCGACGTGGATGCGAGTGCGATCGTCGTCGTGCCGGGCATGCCGTACGCCGCGACGCAGCGCGTCGACCGCACGGTCACGCGCTGGCTCGCGAACGCCGCGCGCGCCGGCGCGCACCTCGCCTCCGTCTGCACCGGCGCCTTCATCCTCGGCGACTCCGGACTGCTCGACGGCCGCCGGTGCACCACGCACTGGTCGCGCATCAGCGAGCTCGCGCGACGCTTCCCGAAGGCGCGCGTGCTCGAGGATCGCTTGTACGTCACCGACGGCGACGTCACGACGAGCGCCGGCATCGCGTCGGGCATCGACATGGCGCTCGCGTTCATCGAACAGGCGGAAGGACCGCTCGTCGCCGCGGAGGTCGCGCGCGAGATGGTCGTCTACCTGCGCCGCGACGGCGCGCAGGAACAGAGCAGCGTCTACCTCGACTACCGCACGCACATCCATCCCGGAGTGCATCGCGCGCAGGACTTCATCGTGCAGAACCCGCGCTCGCGCGTGACGCTGAGCGAGCTCGCCAACCTCGCCGGCATGAGCCCGCGCAGCCTCACGCGCACCTTCCGCGCCGCGACCGGAATCTCCGTGCATCAATTCACGACGCGCGTCCGCGCCGAGTTCGCGCGCACGCTGATGCACGATCCCGGTTTGACGATGGACGCGATCGCGCAGCGGTGCGGGTTGAGCGCGCGGCAACTGCGGCGGCTACGCGCGACGTAAGTCGCTCAAGATGCGCGACGTCCCGCGGGTTTCGTTTTCGACTTCGCCGTCCGCAAGGCTTTGATCGCCGACCGAAGGACGGTGTTCACCGCTTCCTGCGAATCGAAAACCTCCGCGACGTCTTCGTCGAGCAAGACGGCGCGGCGTCCCTTGAATTTCAGATCCATCCCCGCGTAGGGATTCGGCCGCATCGCTTTGTAGTCGAAATCGTAGTGCGGCCGGAGATCGTCTGCTGCGTCGCTAGACGATTTCTTCTTCATAACGTCTTTGTTCTTCGCGGTCGGTCTTTCGCGCACTGATGATGCGGATCGTTTCTTTTCGATCCGTAAAAGCTTACCAAGAGAAGTCGACAAGCCGCCGATTCCCAGATGATCGGCCCGCTGCTGCTGTTCGTTTTCGAACACCGCGTGCGATAGCGAACAGCGCGTGTGCGCTAAACCATTGAAAACATTAGCGAGAACGTTGGTACACCGTTCGCGATAGGCGACCGGCGTATGGATGTCGAGATCACTCCCGAAGTCAGGCGCCGCCGGGTCGTGCGGCGCGTCCTTGCGATCGTCATCGCCATCGCGGCGGCCGCGTTCTTTCTCGCCGCCACCGTCGAATGGCTCCGCCCCTCCGTCCGCCGCGACGAGATCCAGGTCGCGCGCGTCGAGCGCGGCGCGGTCGAGTCCACCGTGCAAGCCAACGGCACCGTCGTCCCGCTCGTCGAGCAGGTCGTCTCCAGTCCCGTCGAGGCGCGCGTGCTGCGCGTCGGCCGCCGCGCCGGCGATCAGGTCCACACCGGCGACGAGCTCCTCACCCTCGACACCGCGCAGTCGCGACTCGAGACCGCGCGTCTCGACGACAAGGTCGCGCAACTCGAGAACACGAGCGCCGAGCTGCGCCTGCGCCTCGAGGAAACCATCGCCAACCTCAAAGCGCAGATCGAGCAGAAGAAGCTCGACGCGCAGATCGTCCACTACACCGCGGAGCAGAAGAAGAAGCTCCGCGCGGACGGACTCATCGCCGAGCAGGACGCGCTCGCCGCGGCTGCCGCGGCGAAGAAGAGCGACATCGAGCTCCAGCAACTGCAGGAGGCGCTCGCCCGCGCGCTTCGCTCACGCGACATGCAGCTCGCCTCCGCGCAGTCGGACGTCAGCACCGCGCGCCGCGATCGCGAGGAATCGCGCCGGCAACTCGAGCTGGCCATGCTCCGCGCCGATCGCGACGGCGTGCTCACCTCGATCGTCAACGAAGTCGGCGCCACCGTGCGCCGCGGCGACGTGCTCGCGCGCATCGCCGACCTCTCCGCGTATCGCGTCGAGGCGTCGATCTCCGACATCCACGCCTCGCGTCTCTCCGCCGGCATGCGCGCGCGCGTGAAGCTCGACGACGACCTCGCGATCGGCGGCACGATCGACAGCGTCGACCCGCGCATCGTCGACGGCGTCGTGCGCTTCTACGTCACGCTCGATCAGCCGTCGCACGCGAAGCTGCGCAACAACCTCCGCGTCGACGTTGCGGTCGTGACCGGCCGCCGCACCAACGTGCTCGAGGTACGCCGCGGCGCGCTCGCGCGCACGAACACCGATCACGCATTCGTCGTCCGCGGCCGCAACGCCGTCCGCGTCCCCGTCCGCTTCGGCCTGGGCAGCGAAGACGCGATCGAAATTCTGGATGGATTGAACGAAGGCGACACCGTCGTCATCTCGGACATGACGCAGTACGAGGACATGAAGGAAGTGAAGCTCAAGTAACCGTTGGCAACCGCCAACAAGGAGAGAAGCCAATGATCAAACTGGATTCCGTCGACAAGGTTTACCGCACCGAGCGCGTCGAGACGCTTGCCCTGCAGAACATCAATCTCGATGTGGCGCCGGGAGAGTTCGTCTCCATCATGGGACCGTCGGGCTGCGGCAAGAGCACGCTGCTCAATCTCATCGGGCTGCTCGACATGCCGTCCACCGGCACGCTCCAACTCGACGGCCAGGCCGTCGGCAAGTGGGGCGACAAGAAGCTCGCCGCGTTTCGCAACGAGAAGCTCGGCTTCGTCTTTCAGAGCTTCCATCTCGTCCCCGACCTGAAGGTCGTCGACAACGTCGAGATCCCGCTCCTGTACCGCGACGCCAACGGCACGCCGCGCCGCAAGAAGGCGCAGGCGGCGCTCGACCGCGTCGGCCTCTCGTCGCGCGTGCATCACTTCCCGACGCAGCTCTCCGGCGGTCAGCAGCAGCGCGTCGCCATCGCGCGCGCGATCGTCGGCAAGCCGCGCATCCTCCTCGCCGACGAGCCGACGGGCAACCTCGACTCGGCGATGGGCGAGGAGATCATGGACATCCTCCACGACCTCAACAAGACCGAAGGCACCACGATCGTGATGGTCACGCACGACGAGCGTTTCGCCCGCCGCACCGACCGCATCGTGCGCCTCTTCGACGGACGACAGGTGGCCTGACATGCTCGCGAATTACTTCAAAATCGCGCTCAAAGTCCTCGGCCGGCGCAAGTTCTTCACGTTCATCTCGCTCTTCGGCATCAGTCTGACGCTCGTGGTGCTGATGATCGTCACCGCCGTGCTGGACAACCTCTTCGCGCCGCGCGCGCCGGAGACGCGCTTCGACCGCGCCCTCGTGATCTACACGATCGGCATCTACGGCTCGCAGGGCGGCATCACCGGCAACCCCGGCTACGGCTTCCTCGACAAGTACGTGCGCAAGCTCGCCGCGGCGGAGAAGACGACGTTCTTCACCGACACGGAGCGCACGATCCTCTATCACCGCGGACGCAAGATCGAGACGCGCGTGCGCGCCACCGACGGCGCGTACTGGCAGATCCTCGACTTCAAGTTTCTCGAGGGCAGCCCGTACACGCAGGAAGACGACGACAACGCGAATCACGTCGCGGTCATCAGCAGGAAGATGCGCGACCAGCTCTTCGGCCGTTCGAACGCGACCGGCCAGATGTTCGAGATGGACGGCCAGCGCTTCCGCGTGACGGGCGTCGTCGACGACATCTCGATCTTCCGCACCGCCGGCTTCGGCGACATCTGGATTCCCAACATGACGCAGAAGGGCGCGAGCTGGAAGCAGCAGATGAACGGCCAGTACAACGCCGTCATCCTCGCGCGCAGCACCGCCGACTTTCCGAAGCTCCGCCGCGAGTTCGACGAGCGCCTCACGCACTTCGTGTTCGAGGATCCGAAGAACTTCAACCGCGTCGTGGCCGGACTGGACACGCCGTTCGAGGCGTTCGCGCGCAGCATGCACTTCAGCAACGAGATGACGGCCGTGCAGGCCGCGAAGATCGTCCGCCTGATCTTCCTCATCCTCGGCTTGCTCTTCATCTCGCTGCCGACGATGAACCTCGTCAGCATCAATCTCTCGCGCATTCTCGAGCGCGCGTCCGAGATCGGCGTGCGCAAGGCCTTCGGCGCGTCGTCGCGCGCGCTCGTCAGCCAGTTCGTGCTGGAGAACGTGCTGCTCACCGTCATCGGCGGCTTCATCGGATTCATCCTCTCCGTGCTCGCGCTGCACGCGATCTCGAGCGCGGACCTGCTCCCCAACGCCGTCTTCGACATCAACCTGCGCATCTTCTTCTACGGCATGCTGCTCGCCGCCGTCTTCGGCGTGATCTCGGGCGTGTATCCGGCGTGGAGGATGTCGCGTCTGCAGCCGGTGCTCGCGCTGCGCGGAGGTGCACAGTGATTCGTCATCTGCTGAAGCTCGTCTGGAATCGCAAGCGCGCGAACGCGCTGATCGTCGCAGAGATCTTCGTCTCGTTTCTCGTGATCTTCGCGGTGCTGACCGGCAGCATCACCTTCATCTCGAACTGGATGCACCCCCTCGGCTACAACTGGCACGACGTCTGGAACGTCCGCGCGGACATCGAGCTCGAGTCGCATCCGGAGAACGATCCGCGCGTCCGCGAGACTCTGTTCCGCCTGTTGCAGGAGGCGCGCTCGCTGCCGCAGATCGAGGCGGTGGCCGGCTCGAACACGCCGCCGTACGCATTCTCGACGCAGTCGTGGGGCACGAAGGCGAACGGCAAGCGCGTCGAGCTGATCGTCGACAACGTCACCGACGACTTCGCGAAGGTCATGCAGATGAAGGTCGTCGCCGGACGCTTCTTCAACTCCGAAGACGACGCCGCGCAGTATCAGCCGGTGGTCATCGATCAGACCGCGGCGCACGATCTGTTCGGCAATGAGAACGCGGTCGGAAAGAAGATCACGTTCGAGAAGGATGAAGACTCGATGAAAGTCGTCGGCGTCGTCGAGTCATACCGCAAGGACGGCGAGGTGCAGTCGCCGAAGAGCATGGTCTTCAGCCGCTACATGCCGAACGGCAAGTTCGGCGGCATCATCCGCAACGTGATGGTCCGCGTGCGCCCGGGCACGCCCGCGGTGTTCGAACAGACGCTGCTCGCGAAGATGCAGCGTGTCGCGCCGGACATGACGTTCCGCGTGCGGCACATGGATCAGATGCGCGACGAGGCGCTGCGCTTCCGCCTCGCGCCGCTCATCACCGGCGCGATCGTCGGCATGTTCCTCATCTCCATGGTCGCCCTCGGACTCACGGGCGTGCTGTGGCAGAACGTGACGAAGCGAACGCGCGAGATCGGTCTGCGCCGCGCGATGGGCGCGTCGGGCAAGCATGTCAACCGGCAGATCCTGCTCGAGGTCATGCTGCTCGCGACGATCGCACTCATCGTCGGCAGCATCATCATCCTTCAGCTCCCGATCCTCGGCGCCTTCGCGATCGTGTCGCCCGCCGCGTACAGCAGCGGCTTCGCGCTCGCCCTTGCGACGATTTACGCGCTCACGGTACTTTGCGGCCTCTATCCGAGCTGGCTCGCATCGCGCCTGCAGCCCGCCGACGCACTGCGTTACGAATGATCCTGATCGTTGATGACGACGCCTCCATCACCGCGTCGCTCGCGCTGCTTCTGAAGCAGCACGGGTACGCGACGGTGTCGGCGCACACGCCCATGGAGGCGCTCGCGGCCATGCGTCGCGAGCGCCCCCGGCTCGTCATCCAGGACATGAACTTCAGCCGCGCGACGAGCGGCGAGGAAGGCCTCGATCTCATCGATCGCATTCGCGCGGAGGAACCGGCGATGCCGGTCATTCTCATCACCGCGTGGGGCTCGATTCAGCTCGCGGTCGAGGGGATGAAGCGCGGCGCCGCGGACTTCATCACGAAGCCGTGGGTGAACGTCTCGGTGCTGCAGTCGGTCGAGACCGCGCTCAAGCTCGCGGAAGCGAAGACGGCCGAAAAGGATCTGACACGCGCGGAGCTCGATGAGCAGTGGGACTTCTCGAACATCATCGGCAGCGATCCGAAGATGGTCCGCATTCTCGAGATGATCGGCCGCGTCGCGCCGACCGAGGCGTCGGTGTTGATCACGGGGGAAAGCGGGACGGGGAAAGAGCTCATCGCCGAGGCCGTGCATCGCAACAGCCGCCGCCGCGCCGGCCCCTTCGTCAAAGTCAACCTCGGCGGCATTTCGTCGACGCTGTTTGAAAGCGAGATGTTCGGCCACGTACGCGGCGCGTTCACCGACGCGCGCGAGACGCGTCGCGGACGCTTCGAGACCGCGGACGGCGGCTCGATTTTTCTCGACGAGATCGGTGAGCTCGATCCCGCGTCGCAGGTGAAGCTGCTGCGCGTGCTGCAGGACCGGACGTTCGAGGTGTTGGGCTCGAGCCGTCCGCGCACGGTCGACGTGCGCGTGATCGCGGCGACGAATCGTCCATTGCATGAGCTCGTGCAACGCGGTGAGTTTCGCGAGGATCTGCTGTATCGATTGAACCTCATCAACATTCATCTGCCGCCGCTGCGCGATCGCCGCGTCGACGTGCCGCGTCTCGCGAATCATTTCCTCCGCCTCGCGAACGAGATCTATCGCACGGACGTGCAGTCGATCTCCACGCGCGCGGTGGAGTGGCTGAAGTCGCAGAACTGGCCGGGCAACATCCGCCAGTTGCGGCAGACGATCGACCGCGCGGTGCTGATCCGCGGAGGCCGCGAGCTCGACGTGGAGGATTTCTTCGCCGTGCGCGACGCGACTCCTGCGGACCAGCGCGACGTCGTGCTCCCGGATGCGGGCACGATGACGCTCGACGAGCTCGAAAAGCGGATGATCGAGAAGTGCATGAAACACTATGACGGCAACATCTCGCGCGTGGCCGAGGCGCTGGGGATCTCGCGCGCGGCGTTGTATCGGAGGATGGAGAAGTACGGGATCACGGGGACGTAGTCGCAAAGTCTCAAAGTCTCAGAGTCTCAAAGAGCATGCGCCGGTTCCTCCTTTGAGACTTTGAGACTATGAGACTTTGAGACTGCCTTATGACGCTACGCGGCAAAATCCTGATCTACGTCATCGCACTGCACGCGGTGCTCGCCGGCGCGGCGTTCGCGTTCTTGCTCGAGCAGACCGATTCCCTGTTCGCGGTCGAGGCGCTCTTTCTGTTGTCAGTGCTGATCAGCATCCGTCTCGTGCGCGTGCTGTTCGTGCCGCTCGATCTCGTGCAGACCGGCGCGCAGCTCATCGCGGAGCGCGACTTCACCTCGCGTCTCGTGCCCGTGGGACAAGCGGAGATGGACGTCCTCATCGACGTCTACAACCGCATGATCGACCGCCTGCGCGAGGAGCGCCTGGCGGCGGAGGAGCGACACCAGTTGCTGCAGAAGATCGTGCAAGCGTCGCCCGCGGGAATCGTGATCTGCGATTTCGACGGCCGCATCGAGCTGATGAATCCCGCCGCGGAGCGCGTGATGACGACGGAACTGCGCGCGCAGTTCGACTCGATTCCCCCCGGCGAGTCCCGCCTCCTCACGCACCTGGGCGCGCGCCGCATGAAAGTGAGTCGCGCGGAGTTCCGCGACCGCGGGTTCGCGAAGACGTTCTTCGTCATCGAGGAGATGACGGAGGAGCTGCGCGTCTCGGAAAAGTCGGCGTACGAGAAGCTGATCC
>DATELS010000161.1:0-7169 GCA_035276365.1 Thermoanaerobaculia bacterium | reverse complement strand
CAGCTCTTTTCGTCTCTCAATCGTTCCCGGTAGTCGTCCGACGAGGCGGGATCGAGCTCCCAGCGATGTTTGTCGCGACTGCGCTCTTTCTCGCCGACCTTGAGCGGCTCGTCGTCCGCATACGTGATTCCGATTGCTCTTGCGATCTCGCCCGTGTCGTTCTGATCCGGTCCCGGCATGCTGCCGGCCGCGGAGTCGTCGCCGGTGCTCTCGGCCATTTCCCACTGCGCGTCGACGTCGCCGCCGGCGAGCGTGGGATCGAGGCCGGGATTCTCCCGGAACCGCTCCGCCAGCTTCGCCGAACCGGCGCTCACGTCCGGGATGGGCGGCTCGATCGAGTCATCGATGCCATTCCGGTTGCTGTCGCGCCGTTCGTTCTCTTCCCAGTCAATGAGCTTTTCGGTCTTGTCCATCGTTCAGGCTCCTACCCGAACGAGTGCGACCTTTACGCCAAAACCAGTCTCACAGTCTCATAGTCGCAAAGTCTCAAAGTCTCAAAGTCTTCAAGTCTCAAAGATGGGCTTGGTGTTTTTTCTCCTTTGCGACTTTGCGACTTTGAGACTCTGCGACTACCAATGCATGAGGTTCGCTTCGTCCACGTCGATCGTGTCGCGGTGGTGGAAGAGCGAGATGAAGATGGCGAGCCCGACCGCGGCTTCCGCGGCGGCGATCGCCATGATGAAAAAGACGAAGATCAGTCCGTGGATCTGATGGAACTGTCTGGCGTACGCGAGGAACGTCAGGTTCACCGCGTTCACCATCAGCTCGATCGACATGAAGATCGTGATGCCGTTCTTCCGCGTGAGCACGCCGATGACGCCGATCGTGAACAGGATCGCGCTGAGGATGAGGAAGTAGTGCGTCGGGATCAACGCGAAGCCTCCATCTTCCTTCCGCTGAGGTAGAGCGCGCCGACGATCGCCGCGAGCAGAAGGATCGAGACCATCTCGAAGGGGAACACGTACGACTCGAAGAGCTGGATGCCGATCGCGCGCGCGTCGGCGCGGAACGGTCCGTCCGGCAGCGCGCTCACGACCGCGTACTTCAGGAGGAAGTAGACGAGGCCGATGCCGAACGCGGCGCCGGTCGTGTAGCCGAGGAACTGCTGCATCGGGCGCGTCGACGGCTCGGGCGAGCGCTGCAGGTTGAGCAGCATGATCACGAAGAGGAACAACACCATGATCGCGCCGGCGTAGACGATGACCTGCAGCGCGGCGACGAACGGCGCCTCGAGCAGCACGTACATCACCGCCAGCGCGAAGAACGACGCGACGAGCGCGAGCGCGCCGACCACCGGGTTCCGGTGCAGCACCACGACGAGCGCGAAGATCACGGCGATCGCGGCGAAGAGGAAGAAGATCGCGAATTCGACCATGTCGCTAGATCCACCTCGCGGCGATGAACGCCGCCACGATCACGATGTTCAGGATGGCGAGCGGCAGGAACACCTTCCAGCCGATGCGCATCAGGATGTCGTACTTCAGACGCGGAATCGTCCAGCGCACCCAGACGAAGATGAAGAGGAGGATCGACATCTTCACGAGGAAGGCGACGAACGATAGGAGGAAGCCGAGGAACGTCGGCGGCTCCTGGTAGTATGGGATGTCCCAGCCGCCGAGGTAGAGCGTCGTCGTGAGCGCGGCCATCGTGGCCATGGCCATGTACTCCGCCATGAAGAAGAGCGCGAACTTCATCGACGAATACTCGGTGTGATAGCCGGCCACGAGCTCCGCCTCTGCTTCCGCGAAGTCGAAGGGCAGGCGGTTCGTCTCCGCGAATCCGGAGACGAAGAAGATGACGAAGCTGAGCCACATCGCCGGCGAGACGATGTTCCACGCCGGTAGCTTCACGACGTCGAAGAGCACGTAGTAGCCGGTCTGGCTGGCGACGACGTCCGTGAGCCGCAGCGAGCCCGCGGCGAGGAGCGCGCTCACCGCGGCCAGCGTCAGCGAGAGCTCGTACGAGATCATCTGCGCCGACGCGCGGATCGCGCCGAAGAGCGAGTACTTGTTCGAGGACGACCAGCCCGCGATGGTGATGCCGTACACGCCGAGCGACGCCAGCGCGAAGACGACGAGGATGCCCGCGCTCACATCCGCCACGACGGGCTCGAACCAGCGTCCGCCTTCGAAGAGGCGGCGTCCGAGGATCGTCATCTCCGGGATGCGGAAGCCGCGTCCCCACGGCACGACGGCGATCGTCGTCAACGCGGGCAGGAGTCCGAACGTCGGCGCGAGCGTGTACAGCCACTTGTGCGCCTGCGCCGGAACGATGTCTTCCTTGAGGATGAACTTCAGCGCGTCGGCGAACGACTGCAAGAGTCCGAACGGTCCGACGCGATTCGGTCCGGGACGGTCCTGAATGAGCGCGCTGCCGCGGCGCTCGATCCACACCATGATCGGCGTGACGTTGAGCCAGAGGCCGAGGATGATCGCGATCTTGACGATCGAGAGGACGACGTCGGTCGTATCGAACGCCATTACGCCGAGACCTCAGCCATCTCCGGCAGCTCCCGCATTTCCTCCGCGCCCGGGAACAGCCGCTCGCCGATGCGCCGCAGCGCCTCGAGATCGGTGACCGCCTGTCCCTTCGGCGGATAGGCCTGATAGATCCGCTGCACGCGTCCCTGCAGGTTCGTGAACGTCCCTTCCTTCTCCGGAAGAATCGCGCCGGGGATGAGCACGTCCGCGATCTCCGTCAGCGGATGGTTCGCGTCCCACGAGTGGACGATGAGGAACTTCGCCTTGCGCAGATTCGCGAGCACCGCGGGATCTTTCGCGCGCTCGCTGAACTGCGCGTCGCAGATATAGAGGACGTCGACGCCGTCCGCGCCGTTCGTGAGCAGCTCTTCGATCGACGCGTCGCCGATCACGTTCTGCACGCCGCGGAAGTTCGGCGCGGCCTGCTCGCCGAGGAGCCAGTCCGTGCGCGACTTCATCTTGATCGGGCCGATCGCATCGACCATCACGCCGATGCGCGCGTTGAGACGGCTGAACACGCTCTTCGCGAGCCAGGCTTCTTCGTTCGTCATCTGCGCGGACGCGATGACCGCGGTGTTCTTCGCGTTGCGCAGCGCAGTCTCGATCGCAGCCAGCGCCTCGTCCCATGTGGCGATGCCGAGGTAGTCGTCTTCGCTGCGGACCTTCGGAACGACCACGCGATCGGTCTCGAACTGCTCGTACGAGAAGCGGCCGTAGTCGCACAGCCAGTGATCGTTGACGTCCGGATTCACGCGCGGGCGGTAGCGGAAGACCTGACCGCTGCGATGTCCGATGAAGATGTTGCAGCCGACGTCGCATCCGTTGCACACCGACTCGGCCGAGTCGAGGTTCCACACGCGCGACTCGAAGCGGAACTCGCGCGTCGTGAGCGCGCCGGTCGGGCAGACGTCCGTGACGCACGCGCTCATCCAGTTGTCGAGCGGAGTGCCGGGGAAGACGCCGACTTCTGTCGACGCGCCGCGCTTGAAGAACGCCAGCTCCGCGGTGCCGGTGATCTCCGCCGTGAAGCGGATGCAGCGCGTGCAGTGGATGCAGCGATTCATGTTCTGCACGACGTGCGGTCCGATCGCCGTGCGGTCCATGCCGGGATACGTGCGCTTGAACTCACCGTAGCGCGACGTCACCGAGCCGTAGTTGAACGCGTAGTCCTGCAGCGGGCACTCGCCGGCCTTGTCGCAGATCGGGCAGTCGAGCGGATGGTTGATGAGGAGAAACTCCATCTGCCCCTTGCGCGCCTTGTCGACCTTGTCGTTCCAGACGGCGATCTTCATTCCGTCTTTCACGGGCGTGGCGCAGCCGGCCTGCAGCTTCGGCATGCCTTCCACTTCGACGAGGCACATGCGGCATTGACCGACGATGCTCAGCGAGGGGTGGTAGCAGAAGTGGGGGACGTGGACGTCCGCGGCTTTGGCGGCCTCGATGACGTTGATGCCGTCCTGGACTTCGACTTCGATGCCGTCGATCGTAACTTTAGCCATAAGGTGCTTTATCGATGCAGAATGAGCGCCCGGGGGCGTGCTGGCTTGCGGGAGAATGCGACCCCTTTCACGGAAAACGCGTGAAAAGTTTCACAAGGGCGAGAGAATACTGATTGGCGCCGGAGGCGTCAATGGAACCCGAAAGGACAAAGTGAAGAAACGAGATATCGGTATCACCATCGTCGTCATCCTCGTCGTCGCGGCCGTTGCGTATGGGTTGTCGAGAAGGAGTCGCGGGCTGCCGCTGACGCCGTCTTCGCCCGCGACCGCCGCGTCGACCGAGTCGAAGAAGTCCGAAGGCAAAGTCATCATGCGCGTGAACGGCGAGCCGATCACGGAGGCGGAGTTCAACACGCTCGCGCAAGCCGCGCCCGCGGAGTCGCGCGGTTTCTACGCGACTCCCGCAGGACGCCGCGCGATGGCGGACGAGCTCGTGAAGTTGAAAGCGCTGGAGCAGGAAGGGATGCGCATGCATCTCACCGACGATCCCGCGGTGCAGACGCAGATCGCGATGATGCGCGGTCAGGTGATCGCGGGCAAGGCGCTGGAGAAGCTCGTCGATCAGAAAACCGAGGCGATGATTCAGAAGGAGTACGCGGCGCAGAAGGGGAAGGCGATGTCGCTGCGCCACATCGCGATCGCGTACGACGGCGGACAGATCCCGCCGCGCGATCCGCACGCGAAGCTCTCCGCGCAGCAGGCGATGGCGAAGGCGCAGGCGATCGTGAAGCAGCTCCGCGGCGGCGTCGACTTCGGCGCGACCGCCGCCGCGTCATCAGACGACATGCAGAGCGCGCAGAAGGGCGGCATGCTCGGACCGGTGCAACCGGACGGATTGCCGCCGGACATCGCCGCGGTGGTGAGCAAGATGAAGCCGGGCGAGATCAGCGCGCCGCTGAAGACGCAGTTCGCGGTGCACATCTTCAAGACCGAGGAGCCGTCGCTCGAAGACTTGCGTCCGATGCTCGCGCAGCAGGTGAAGCAGCAGGCGGCGAAGGAGGAAGTGGATCGCCTGCAGAAGGCGGCGAAAGTCGATCTCGATCCGAAGTTCTTCCCCGAGGGAGTGCCGGAGTCGGCGCTTCCGCCGACGCAGAAGCCGCTCCAATAAGGTTAAACTTGCGCATTCCAATCATGAGCGCGCGGAAGATCCTCGTCGTCGAAGACAACGACATGAACATGCAGCTCGTCGAGTTCCTGCTCGAAGAGGGCGGGTACGAGATCATGAAGGCGACGAGCGGCGAGGAAGCGCTGGAGATCACGCGCGACGGCCACGGCGCGGCGCCCGATCTCATCCTCATGGACATTCACCTTCCCGGCATGGACGGCCTCTCGGTCGTCCGTGCCATGAAGGCCGAGCCGCGCACGAGCACCGTCCCCATCCTCGCGCTCACCGCGCACGCGATGCGCGGCGACAAAGACCGCTTCCTCGAAGCCGGCTGCGACGGCTACATCTCGAAGCCGATCGACGTGAAGACGTTCATTTCTTCGATTGCGCAGTATCTGTAGCGGTTGCCAACCGCCGACCGGCATTACAATCCCCGCCCTTATGCGAATGCTTGTTTTGGGCGCGGGGCGCATGGGCCTCGGCGCGGTTCATGATCTCGTTTCTCAATCCGACGTCACCGAAGTCACCGTCGCGGACTATGAGCTCGCGAAGGCGGAGGAGATCGCGCGGCGCTATCCCGGCAAGGCGCGCGCGGCACAGATCGACTGCAACGACTCCGCGGCGGTCGTCGCGCTCATGCGCGGGCACGCATCCGCGATCAGTTGCGTCAACTACTGGCTGAACGAGCGCCTCGCGCGCGCCGCCATTGAAGCCGGCACGCACTTCTGCGACCTCGGCGGCAATAACGACGTCGTCGACGCGGAGCTCGCGCTCGATGCCGAGGCGCGGAAGGCGGGCGTGAACATCATCCCGGACTGCGGACTCGCGCCGGGCATGGTCGCGGTGCTCGTCGCGCACGGCGCGGAGCAGTTCGAGAAGCTCGACGAGATTCACATCCGCGTCGGCGGATTGCCGCAGGATCCGAAGCCGCCGCTCGACTATCAGCTCGTGTTCTCCGTCGAAGGGTTGATCAACGAATACATCGAGCCCGCGCGCGTGATCCGCGACGGCAAGGTCGTGACGATCGAGTCGATGACCGAAGTCGAGTCGCTGTCGTTTCCCGCGCCATTTGAAACGATGGAAGCGTTCCAAACCTCGGGCGGCACGTCGACGCTCGTCGAGACCTTCCTCGGCAAAGTGCGCGAGCTCGACTACAAGACGATCCGCTATCCCGGCCACTGCGCGAAGTTCAAGACCATGATCGACCTCGGCCTCTGCAGCTCGAAGCCGATCGACGTCGACGGCGCGCAAGTCAAACCGCGCCGCGTCCTCGGCGAGCTGCTCGTGAAGAACCTGCCGCACGACGAGCCCGACGTCGTGCTCGTGCGCGTGGAGTTCAAAGGCGACGGTCGCACGCTGCGCTACGACATCATCGATCGCTCCGATCCGGAGACGGGCCTCAGCGCGATGATGCGCACGACCGCGTTCCCCGCGTCGATGGTCGCGTTGATGATGGCGCGCAACGAGACGACGTCGAAGGGCGCGCTGCCGCAGGAGCGCTGCATTCCGCCGCAGCTCTTCATGGAAGAACTGGCGAAGCGGAAGATCGACGTCAAGGTGTCGCGAAGCTGAGGCGCTCGCGCACGACGTCGCGATAGACGCGGCCGACCGGCACGAACGCGCCGTCGTCCATCGCGAGAGTCGCGCCGCGCATGCCGCGGACCCGGACGAGGTTCGCGATGTACGAGCGATGGACGCGTGCGAAGTCGCCGGGCAGCATGCTCTCCAGCGCGGCGAGCGTCTTTTCGTGCAGATGCATCGTGCCGTCCGCGAGATGCAGCTCCGCGTAGTCGTCGGCGCCGCGGATGAAGACGATGTCCGACGTCGAGATCGTGCGCAACTCGCGGCCTTTGCGCACGACGAGACGATTTGCGCGATGGCGCGGATCGCGTCCCGTCGCGCGATGAATCGCGATCCGCAGCCGCTCCTCGGTCCACGGTTTCGCGACGAAGTCGGCGACGCCGTACTCGAACGCGCGCAGCGCCTGCTCGTGATGCGCGGAGACGACGACGGTTTGGAATGGCGCGGCAACGGCTTCTTCGAGCAGGGAGAATCCATCGCTGCCGTTCAGATTGAGATCGAGAA
>DATELS010000160.1:0-4722 GCA_035276365.1 Thermoanaerobaculia bacterium | reverse complement strand
CCCGCGCCCGCGGTGCAAGCCACGATTCCGCGCCGCTCCACCGTGCCCGGTCCCGGTCCGAGTCCCGCTGCTGCTGCGATCGCGGTTGCGCCGCAGGAGCCGGAGCGCACCGTCGCCGCGCCGCGACTCGAAGGCGGCGCGCAGAAGCGCTACGTCGTGGCGTGGCTCGTGGGACTCAACGGCATCACGCGCGGCGAGTCGTTCGCGATCCGCATGGGACGCAACGTCATCGGCCGCGATCGCCGCTCCGACGTCGTCATTCACGACGATCAGGCGTCGTCGCATCACGCGGACCTCGTCTTTCGTCCCGAGGAGCGGCGGTTCATTTTGATGGACCACAACTCGACGAACGGCACGTACGTCAACGAGCACGAGATCGAGCCGCGGCGCGATCTCGCCGAGAAGGACATCATTCGCATCGGCTCGCATCGCTTCCTCTTCATGCCGCTCTGCCACGATGGGTTTCACTGGGATGACGAGGGACTCCTGAAATGATCGGAGCCGTTAAATGATCGGCACCACCATAGGCAACTACCGCATCGATCGCGAGATCGGCGAAGGCGGGATGAGCCACGTCTACGTCGGACGCACGAACGCGCCGACGGAGGTGTTGCCGAAGGATTTCCCGATCGTCCTGAAAGTGATGTCGGACGAGCTCGCGGGCGACGCCACCGCGCGCAAGCGCTTCATCAAGGAAGCGCAGATTCTCTCCAAGCTCCGTCACCGCTACATCACGCGCTTCTACGAATTCATCTCGCGCGACGAAGGCGCGATCCTCGTCATGGAGTTCGTCGAAGGCACGCCGGTCGACGTTCTGCTCGCGGAGCGCGGCGCGCTGGCGCTGACCGACGCGATCGGCGTCGCGCAGTGTCTGCTCGAGGCGCTCGTGTACGCGCACGGCAAAGGCATCGTGCATCGCGACATCAAGCCGGCGAATCTCATCAAAGAGAAGTCGGGCGTCGTGAAGGTCACGGACTTCGGCATCGCGAAGATCAAGGAAGGCGGCGGCGGAAGCGGCCAGACCGTCCTCACGAAGTCCGGCTTCCTCCTCGGCACTCCGCACTACATGTCGCCGGAGCAGATTCGCGAGCCGAAGGACGCGGGCGCGAAGAGCGACGTGTATTCGTCCGGCGTCGTGCTGTACGAGATGCTCACCGGCACGCTGCCGTTCAACAGCCGCTCGCTGCCCAAGCTCATCGACGCGATCTATCGCGGCGAGAAGCAGAAGCCGAGCGCGCTGCGTCCCGAGATCGATCGCGAGCTCGAAGAGATCGTGCTCAAGGCGATGCATCCGCGCATGGATCAGCGCTACGAGACCGCGCGCGAGTTCTACGAGGCGCTCGAGGAGTTCACGGCGCGGCAGCCGGTCGCGCCGACGGGACGCCATCCGGTCGCGGCCGATGAGCCGACGCCCCGCCCGATGCCGATTCCCGACATCGCGAAGCACTGGGCTCTCGTCAACGTGAAGCCGGAGGCGAACGAGAAGCATTCGATCACCGGCGACAGCGTGATGGTCGGCCGCGACCGCACGTGCTCGATCGTGCTCACGCATCCCGCGGTGTCGCGACGTCACGCGCGCATCACGGTCGGCGGCAAGGAGCCGGTGCTCGAAGACCTGCAGTCGGCGAATGGAACGTACGTGAACAACACGCGCGTCGAGCGCGTGGTGCTGAAGCCGGGAGACATCGTTCGCTTCGGAGCGGACCCGGCGTGCAGTTACGTGTTGAGAGACCACTAGCCCGGGAGCCCAGATGAGTCAGCTCAATTGCCTGAAGTGCAAACAGTCGATCGACGCGCAGTACGACCTCTGTCCGCATTGCGGCGAGAAGGTCACGCTCTTCCAGCGGACGTATGCGAGCCGGCTGCTCGACGGCAAGTACCAGATCATCGACCGCCTCGGCGTCGGCGGCATGGGCGAGATCTTCAAGGTCCGCCACATCCATCTCAACGAGCTTCGCGTGATCAAGATCATGCGGCCCAACGTCGCCTCGGACGATCAGGGACTGCAGCGCTTCCTCCAGGAAGCGCGCACGTCCACGATGATCAAGCACAAGAACCTGGCGATGCTGTACGACTTCGCGCAGCTCGATGACGGCTCCTACTACATGGTCTGGGAGTTCATCGACGGCACGAACATCCAGAAGTGGATCGCGCAGAACGGCGCGATGCCGCCGCGGCTCACGGTCGAGATCTCGATCCAGGCGCTGCACGGACTCGAGCACCTGCACTCGATGGGTCTCATCCACCGCGACATCTCGCCCGAGAACATCATGCTGTCGCAGGACCATCACGGGAAGCTGCTCGTGAAGGTCATCGACTTCGGCATCGCGAAGCAGCTCGCGGAAGGCGAGGGCGGTCAGGGTCTCACGCAGACCGGCATGTTCCTCGGCAAGCTGAAATACGCGTCGCCGGAGCAGGCGGGATTTCTCAAAGAGGGCGAGCACCTCGATCCGCGCAGCGATCTCTATTCGTTCGGCATCGTGATGTACGAGATGCTCGCGGGACGCGCGCCGTTCCAGGCCACGAACCCGCACGGCTACATCCTCAAGCACGTCACGGAGAAGCCGGCGCCGATCGGCGAGACGAATCCCGGCGTGAAGGTGCCGCCGCAACTCGAGACGGTGATCATGAAGTCGCTCGAGAAGAATCGCGACGCGCGTTACGCGACCGCGGGGGACTTCGCGGAGAGTCTCGAGAATCTGCGCGCGTCGATTCCGCCCGATCAAAAGTACGGCGTCGGCGAGAAGATGATCACGCTCTCCGGCGCGCAGACGCTCGCCGATCTGCCGAAGATCACCGGCACCGGCGCGTCGGCGACGTTCGGCGGACAGCAGCAGACGCAGCAAACGCAGCAGACGTTCGCCGGCGGCACGATGCCCGGGACGATGCCCGGCACCGCGCCACGCGTCGGTCCCACCGGCACGCGCGCCGCGAGCGATGAAGCGACGGTGATGGAGCGCAACCTCACCGGATCGCCGAAGACGATCGGCAGCGACGAGGCGACGGTCATGGAGCGCTTCGGCACGCCCGGCTCCGCGGCGCCGACGTCGATGGAGGCGAAGCTCTCGCCCGCCGAAGCGACGGTGCTGGAACGAAAGTACGAGGCAGCGCCGGAGCCGAAGAAGAAGAACACCGCGATGATCGCCGCGGCGGCCGCGGTCGTCGTCGCGCTGCTCGCAGTCGGCGGCTACTTCATGTCGCGGCCGAAGACGCCGGAAGTCGCGCAGACTCCCGTGACGACCGCGGGCACCGACGTCACGTCGACCGCGACGCCGACGATTCCCGTCCCCGCGGGACAAGGCGTGCTGCTTCTCTCCGCGACGCCGTGGGGCGATCTCGATCGCATCGTGAACACGAGCAATCAGAAAGAGATCGCGCTCGATGAAGACTTCCGCTCGACGCCCGCGCGCATCGCGCTCGAGCCGGGGCAGTACGACGTCACGCTGCACGGACCGAAGGGGCCGAAGACCGTGACGGTGAAGATCGACGCGGGCAAACAGACGCAGCACAACATCGAGATGGAAAAGGTCAACTACGACGAGCTCGCAAAGGAACTGAACCAGCCATGATGCGTCGCAATCTCGTAGTCTTGATTCTCACGCTCGCGGTGGCGGGCGTCGCGCAGGCCTCGTGGTACGACGATTACGACGCCGGCCTGGCCGCGGTGCGCAAGGGCAACTGGAGCGTCGCGGCGCAGAAGATGTCGGACGCGATCCGCGGCAACGGCAAGGAAGACAATAAGGCGCGCACGTACGGCGCGATCTTCATCAACTATCACCCGTACTACTACCGCGGCGTCGCGAACCTGAACCTCGGCAAGTACGAGCAGGCCATCACGGATCTCGAGAAGACGACCGGTCCGGGACCGGAGAATCTCGGCTCGATCGACGCGCTCATCGATCGCGCGAAGAAGCAGCTCGCCGCGGCGAGCGCGCCGGAGCCGGAACCGACGAAGCCGGAGCCGGTGCGTCCGACGCCGACTCCCGTGCCGGTGAATCCGACGCCAACTCCTGTCGCGCCGTCGATCGATCCGAATCTGCGCGCGCGTGCCTCGGGCGCGCTCAGCGCGACGAAGCAGAAGCTGCAGGCCGCGCAGCAGCGTCGCGCGGGTAGCTCGCCGCAGTACGCGCAGGCGATGCAGATGTACACGGACGCGATGACGCGCAACGCGAGCGCGCGCAACAACGACGATCTGAACGCGGTGATCGGCGCCGCGGAAAACGCGGGCGATCTCGCCGATCTGGCGATGCCGCCGAATGCACCGTCGCCGGTGATCCCGAAGCCGACGGCGGCGACGGGCGTCGTGATGGCGGACACGATGAACGAGGTGCGCCTGGCGCTCGAGAATTACTTCGCGGGCGAGTTCGACGACGCGACGCGCGGCTTCGAGGCGCTCACGAAGAAGATGCCCACCAACGGATGGATCTGGGCGTTCCTCGGCGCGTCGCAGTATTCGCAGTACGCGTTCGAGGCGGATGAGAGCTATCGCACCGCCGCCGTGCGCTCGTTCCAGAAGGCGAAGCGCCTGCGGTCCTGGAACGGCGGACTCCCGTCGAAGTACTTCTCGAAGAAGATCCAGAAGGCGTTCCGCGACACGTCATCCTGAGCCGCGCGTGCGGCTCAGGATGAATGCAGACGCGCGCTAGCCGTTGCCGATCGCGGTGTCGTCGTTCGAGCCGGACGTGCCGCTGCCGTTGCCGGTCGACGTGCTGGAAGCGCCCG
>DATELS010000159.1:0-5920 GCA_035276365.1 Thermoanaerobaculia bacterium | reverse complement strand
TAGCCCACGGCGCCTAGCCATTCGAGATCGCCCGCGCGGCGGTCGATCGCCTCTTGTGAGAACTCCTCCGGATTCACCGCGGTGAACACCGCGGCGACGTCGCCCGCGGACGCGGCGCCGAATCGGCGCGATCCATCGATGCCTTCCACGTTCGGCATCGCTCCCGTTCTCGACACGGCGTAGACGTACAGCACGCGCCGATTATAGGTGCCCCCTCCTGTCGCACTTCCGCGGATATCCATCGTGGATTTTTTACGGAAGACGTGAGATCAGGCTCAAAATACCGACAGAGAGAAAGTGGGGCATCACTGCCCCTGCAGGCAAGAGAGAACTCGGTGGAGAGGTCCCCGGTCCGACGGGCGGAGCCGTCGTCCAACAGGCGAGGTGTCTTCCGCGCGTCGTGTGCCGGAGGTGTGGGTTCGAGGGGCCGTACATGGCGGAAGAGCCTGAAGCGATCGTGGCGCGCGAGCTGGTCGAACGAATTCATTCCGGCGATGCCGGTGCGGAGCACGAGCTGTACCTCCGCTACGGACCGCCGGTCATGCGCATGCTGCAGGCGCTCACGCGCAATCGGTGGTTCGCCGAGGACACGCATCAGGAGACGTTCGCGATCGTGTTGCGGCGACTGCGACGCAGACCTCTCGACGATCCCGCGGCACTCGGACACTTCCTGCGACAAACCGCGCGCAAGCTCGTGATGGCGAGCAATCGCAAGAAGCGCAGGCGCGAGGAGACGGAGATCGGCGGCGCGGCGCTCGAAGAGTTCATCGATCCCGAGCCGGGACAGCTCGTGCGCGTCATTCGGAAAGAGGAGCGCGACTTCGTGCATCGCGCGCTGCAGCGCATCGAGCCGGTGCGCTATCGACAGCTCCTCCTGCGTTTTTACCTGCACGAAGAAGCGAAGGAGAGCATCTGCCGCGAGATGGGTCTGACGGCGGTGCATTTCAACCGCGTGCTGTTCCGCGCGCGGCGCTCGTTTTTACGCGCGGTGGCGCGACGCAGATCGTGAGACAGCGCGCGTAGCGGCGACAGTATGTCAGTGACCCGGCCTGTCCGGCAGGAACGATCCGCACGGCCCGGTGAAAGGAGACTGTATCGATGGCCGAAACTTCAGGACCTCCCTCGACACCTTCGGGCGGAACGCCGCCCGCCTCTTCCACGACGTCGACTTCGACAACGACGACGTCGAGCTCCGCGACGCCTCCGCCGAACATCACGACCGAGCAGAACACGGGCGTGGCGCCGGTTTCCGGCGGCAGCGGCAGCGGCAGCGGCGGCAGCAGCGGTGGCAGTGGCGGCGGTAGCAGCAGCGGCGGCAGTGGCAGTGGAGGCAGTGGTCGAGGCTCGTCGCGCCGCAGACGGAACGCGCCGGGCACGATGAACTGGAACAGCGACATGTCGCGCCTCTACATGCAACAGCTCGTGCAGGAGGCGGACATGCAGGCGGCGTATTACGACCCCGATCTCGCCGCGGCCGTGCCCCTCTATCGCAACGCCGTCGCGACGGACACGCCGCACGACATCGTCGACAAGTACATCGCCTACTCCGTCCTCGGCGGCTTCATTCCGATCCCGTTCGTCGACGTCGGCACGATCGCCATCATCAATTACTACATGATCAAGGCGATCTCGCAGTACTACAAGGCGCCCTTCGACTCGACCAAGACGAAGGCCGTCATCGCCGCCGTCATCGCTGGCGTGCTGCCGCAGTCGCTCGCCGCGGGTCTGCCCGGACAGATCTTCCGTCTGGTGCCGATCGTCGGCCCGGTGCTGAACTTCATCCTCGAGCCGGGCTTCGCCGCGCTCGTCACGTACGTCGTCGCCGAGATCGCGATCTCCGGCTACGCGACCGGCGGCGACATCGCCACGGTCAACAAGGCGTACATCCGCAGCGCCCTCGAGCGCGCGAAGGCGGTCGGCGTGCAGAACCAGGCCAACTACGACTCCGACTATTACGAGGAGGTGGCGTAGCCCAATCCGCCACGAGTGCCGTTGAAGTGCCGCGCGAGCCCCCGCGCGGCACTTCGGCGGTCGGGGGGCGAGGGAAAGGCGGCCGATGCGTCTCCTTGCGCTCCTGCGGCGAGAGTCTCCGGTATCGATCCTCCACATCGGGGCGATGGCGGCGCTCTCCGGTTTCGCCAACGCCGTGCTCCTCGGCGTCATCAACGCCGCCTCCGCGTCCTACGCCGGACAAACCAGCCTGCGCTTCCTCGCGCTCTTCATCGGCGTGATCGGCGTCTTCATCGTCGGCCAGCACTACATCCTCGTGAAGTCGACGCTGCTCGTGCAGACGGTGCTGAACCGCATCCGCCAACGCCTCATCGAGCGTATTCGCGCGTCCGATCTGCTCCCGCTCGAACAGATCGGACGCTCCGTCATCTACACGACGCTCTCCGTGCAGATCGTGACGATCTCCAACGCCGCGGCGAGCGTCGTCGTCGCGCTGCAGTCCGCGGTGATGGTTTTCTTCAGCGTCTTCTATCTCGCGCTGCTGTCGATGACCGCGTTCGCGATGACGCTCGTCATCGCGCTGATCGCGTTCTTCATCCACTTCCGCGAGATGCGCAGGTTGACCGAGGCGCATCAGGTGACGTTGAAGCGGGAGAGCCACTTCTTCGGACTCCTCACCGGACTGCTCGACGGCTTCAAGGAAGTGAAGATGAACCGCCGCCGCAGCGACGATCTCGCGAAGGACATGCGCGCGAGCTCGGAGGCGCTGGCGCGGCTGAAAGTCGCGACGGGCGAGCGCTTCGCGAAGAGCTTCGTCTTCTCGCAGACCGTCTTCTACATCCTCATCGCGGCGATCGTGTTCGTGCTGCCGCGCTTCAATCACGCGGACACGCCGATCGTCACCAAAGCCGCGGCCACGATCCTCTTCATCATCGGCCCGCTCAGCAACATGGTCACGGCGCTGCCGGCGTTCAACAACGCGGACGTCGCGGTCGCGTCGATCGAGGAGATCGAGAAGGCGCTCGACGCCGCGCGCAGCAAGCTCCCTGCGGGACAAACCTCCGCAGACTCGTTCGAGAACTTCCAGTCCATCGCGCTCGATCGTGTCGTCTACCAATACTTCGACTCCGAGAAGCGACCGCTCTTCACCCTCGGACCGCTCGATCTCGAGATCAAGCGCGGCGAGATCATCTTCCTCGTCGGCGGCAACGGCAGCGGCAAGTCGACGCTGCTCAAGATCCTCACCTCTCTTTATTACCCGCAGACCGGAAACCTGATGGTCGACGGCGAGCCGCTGCGCGCGGAGACGTACAGCGCGTATCGCGATCTCTTCTCGCCGATCTTCGTCGACTACCACGTCTTCGAAACGCTGTATGGATTGCGCCCCGTCGACGCGAAGCGCGCGGGCGACGTCCGCCGGCTCCTCGAGATCGATCAGAAGACGGACATCGTCGACGACCGCTTCACGACGACCGATCTCTCGACCGGCCAGCGCAAGCGGCTCGCGCTGCTCATCAACATGCTCGAGGACCGGCCGATCCAGGTGCTCGACGAGTGGGCCGCCGATCAGGATCCGATCTTCCGCCGCTTCTTCTACGAAGTGCTGCTGCGCGACATGAAGAGCGCGGGCAAGACCGTGATCGCCGCGACGCACGACGATCACTACTTCCACATCGCCGACCGCGTTCTGAAGATGGAGAACGGCATGCTCCTCCCCTGGAGCGGCCGCGACGCGCATGGTTGACGCGCTCCGCTACGAGATCGGGTTGCCCGAGGAGTCGTGGGCGGACCGGCACGCGCTGTCGCTCGCGTTCACGGCGCTCCTCGTGATCGTGATCGTCGCGGTCTTCTTCGACCGCATGTTCGTCGTGATCCCGGTCGGACATCGCGGCGTGGCGTGGAGTCTGTTCTACGGCCGATTGCGCGACGTGCCCGAAGGCGCGCACATCGTCGCGCCGTGGACGAAGCTGTACGTCTACGACATCCGCGTGCAGGAGCTGACGCGACGGCTGCCGGTGCTGACGTCGGGCGAGTTGCAGATCATCCTCGACACCTCCGTCCGCTATCGCCCGCGCACCGACCGCCTCGGCGATCTGCATCGCCGCTTCGGTCCGAACTACGCCGACAAGCTCATCGTGCAGGAGCTCGCGTCGGCGCTGCAGGACAGCGTCGGCGACGACGACTATCGCGTCTTCGCCGATCCGACCGTCTTCTCCGCGGCGATGAACAACGCGCGCAGCCGCGTGAACGCGCAGCTCGCGAACGAGCCGGTGATCGTCGAGGCCGTGCGCATCACGCGCGTGACGTTGCCTCCCGAGATCGCGAAGGCGATCAACGACAAGCTGCGCGAGCAGCAGCTCGCCGAGCTGTACGTGCATCGCATCGATCAGGAGAAACGCGAGGCGCAGCGGAAAGAGATCGAGGCGACGGGCATCCGCCGTTTCAACGACATCGTCGCGCAGAGTCTCAACGACGAGCTGCTGCAGTGGCGCGGCATCGAGGCCACGCTCGCGCTGGCGAAGTCGGACAACGCGAAGGTCGTCGTCATCGGCAAGACCTCGACCGGCCTGCCGATCATCTTCGACAACAATCAAACACGCGCCGCGGCGCCGAGGCCGCAGCCATGAGCGGGGCGACCCCGTGGCTCATCCCGACCGTTCCGCGCAGCGCGCGCGCCGTGCGCCTCTTCTGCTTCCCGTACGCGGGCGGCGGCGCGTCGATGTATCGCGCGTGGATTCGCGAGCTGCCGTCGCTCGAAGTGTTTCCCGTGCAGTTGCCGGGTCACGAGAGCCGCGCGCACGAGCCGCTGCTCATCGATCTGCGCACGATCGCCAGGTACGCCGCGGACGCACTGCAGCCGTGGATGAAGCGCCCGTACGCGCTCTTCGGACACAGCATGGGCGCGCTGATCGCGTTCGAAGTCGCGCGCGTGATGCGTGCGCGCGCCGCGCGTCCGCCGCTCGCGCTCATCGTGTCGGGACACATCGCGCCGGACGTGCCGCTGCGCCGCGAGCGCATCTCGCAGCTCGACGACGACGCGTTTCTCCGCGAGCTCTCGAAGCTGCGCGGACTGCCGGCCGAGCTCCTCGCCGATCGCGATCTCCTCGACTTTTTTCTGCCGCGCCTGCGCGCGGACTTCACCGCGTGCGACCGCTACACGTACGTCGACGAGCCGCCGCTCGACGTGCTGATTCTCGCGCTCAGCGGCAGCGAGGACGAGCACGAGCCGCCGCCCGACGTCGAGGCGTGGCGGCGCCACACCACCGCGGAGTTTCAGTACCGCTGCATCCCCGGCAATCACTTCTTCATCGACCGTCAGCGAGTGCGCGTGCTCGATGAAGTGCGTCAAGCAATCGCACTCGCGCAGTCACGTCTCCAGCCGCAGGAAGCATGACGAAACACAAAAGGAGGAAGAGCATGTCCGAAAAACATCATCAGAATCAGGGACCGCCGGGCGGCGCGGGAGCGCCGAACAACGGGTGGGTCGACGAGACGGTGTTCGAAGAGCCCGATCCGTTCTGCGAGCCCGAGGGGGCCGCGGGACCGGTGCCGGGTCCGGGATGGATGCCGCCGTGGGGCTGGGGTCCGCCGCCCTGGAAGCGCCGCCGCGACTGGTGTCCTCCCGGCTACTACCCGCCGCGCGGCTACTACCGCCGCCGCGAGTCGAGCAGCGTCTGGTGGGTCTTCCTGTGGGTCTTCCTCGGGATCATCCTCATCGCGATGCTGACGCCGTCCGTCGGCTACGGCGTGTCGACCGCGGGCGGCGGCTTCGCCGCCATCTTCGGCATCGTCATCCTCGGCCTCGCGATCTGGAAGGTCGTCGATCTCATTCGAGGCGCGTGACGGCGATGCGCTGGACACACATCGTCGGCTACCGCCTGCGCTTCAACGCCGAGCGCCAGAAGGGCGACGTGCGCAAGCACGTCGCCTTTCGCGGCGGACAACCCACGATCGACACGCTCGTCGACGT
>DATELS010000158.1:0-2829 GCA_035276365.1 Thermoanaerobaculia bacterium | reverse complement strand
TGAAGCCGGGCGTCTCGGAGACGATGACCGTCACCGCCGCGGCGCCGCTCATCGAGACCGAGCGCACGCAGGTGAGCTCCGTCGTCAACGAGACGGCGATTCAGAACCTGCCCGCGAACGGCCGCAACTTCATCGACTTCGTACTCACCACGCCCGGCGTCGTGAAGGACGTGCGCGCGGGCGACATCAGCTTCGCCGGCCAGCGCGGCACGTTGAACTCGCTCGTCATCGACGGCGCGAACAACGACAACACTTTCTTCGGCCAGTCCCTCGGCCGCACCGGCTCCGGTCGCGCGCCATATCAGTTCTCGCAGGACGCGGTGAAAGAGTTCCAGGTGAACGCGAACGCGTACTCGGCCGAGTATGGACGCGCCGGCGGCGCGGTCATCAACGTCGTGACGAAGTCGGGCACGAACGATCTCGACGGCACGCTGTTCTACTTCCTCCGCGACAAGCGTTACAACACGAACGACTACATCAACGAGATCAACAACCGCGCGAAGAGCCCGTACCACTTCGATCAGTACGGCGTGAGTGCTGGCGGTCCGATCGTGCACGACAAGCACTTCTTCTTCGTCAACTACGACGCGCAGCGCAACGATCTCCCGAACCCGATCATCCTCGGCTCCGGCCGCTCGATCGTCATTCACAATCCCGACGATCAGAAGGGCCTCGACGCGCTCAAGCCGTATTCGAACGACTACGTCCGCCGCCAGGACCAGGACGTCTACCTCGTCAAGACCGATCACGAGCTGCTGTCGAACATGCACCTCTCGCTGCGCTACAACCGGCAGGAGTTCGTCGGCAAGAACTATGAGAACGGCAGCAGCATCAACGCCGAGGAGCACACGGGCGACTCGCTGGTGAACACGGACACGCTGTCGGCCGTGCTCTCCAACACGTTCACGAACTCGTTCTTCAACGAAGTGCGCGGACAGTACGCGAAGGATCGCGAGCCGGGCATGGCCAACGTGCTCGCGCCGGAGACCGAGATCCTGCACGACGGCAACACGATCCTGCGCTTCGGCCAGAACACCTTCAGCCCGCGCGAGACGACGATCAAGCGCTACCAGATCGCCGACACCGCGACGTACCTCATGAACACGCACACGCTGAAGGGCGGGTTCGACGTCAGCAAGGACGACATCCTCAACTACTTCCCCGGCAACTTCGCGGGCTCGTTCCGCTTCAACAGCCTCGCCGACTTCGCGAACAAGAAGCCGTCGCGATTCCTGCAGGCGTTCCCCGGCCCCGAGACGACGGGCGCGACGACGGAGCCCGACATCACGGAGTACGGACTCTTCGTGCAGGACGAGTGGCACGTGCGTCCGACGCTGACGCTGAACGCGGGTCTGCGCTACGACCTCCAGTCGATCGCGCAGCCCGACGTGCAGAACCCCGACGCGCAGCTCCTCGGCGCCGGCATCGACACGTCCGTCGTCCCCGAGGACTCGAACAACTTCGGTCCGCGCCTCGGATTCGCGTGGACGCCGCAGACCGCGGGCAACACCGTCGTGCGCGGCGGCTACGGCATCTTCTACGGCCGCACGCCGGCGATCATGATCGGCACCGCGCACTCGAACAACGGCATCAACGTGCAGACGATCACGTTCACCGGCGCGCTGATCCCCGCGTATCCGAGCGTGTACACGTCGATCCCGACCGGCGCCACGGTGCCGCCACCGACGATCCTCGTCTTCGACAAGGACTACGAGAATCCGACGGTGCATCAGGGCTCCCTCGGCGTCGAGCATGGACTCACGAACGACATTCTCGTCGGCGTCACGTATCAGTACGTGAAGGGCGAAGACCTCTCGCGCTCCGCGGACATCAACATCAGCAATCCGACGACGGCGACCGCGAACATCGCCGGCGGCGGCACGGCGAGCTACACGAAGTACACCGGCCGTCCGTTCTCGCATTTCGCGCGCATCATCGAGTTCCAGAGCAGCGCGCGCTCGCGCTACGACGGCGTGACGCTGGACGTGCAGAAGCGCTTCTCGAACAACTGGCAGGCGCGCGTCGCGTACACGTACTCGACGGTGAAAGACAACAAGCCGGATGCGACGGCGGTCGTGCCGGGCACGGACGACGCGAAGTTCGTCTCCGATCCGGGCAACTTCGACGTCGACTACACCTACGGCGACAACGACGTGCGCCATCGCGTCGTGCTGAGCGGCGTGTGGAACCTCGACTCGTACGCGCAGGGCATCGGCAACGGCGTGCTGCGCTCGCTCGCGTCAGGCTGGTCGATCAGCGGCATCGCGTCGTATCAGACGGGGCAGCCGTACACGCCGACGGTGAGCGCTGATCTCAACAACGACGGCAACCTGTCGAACGACATCGCGCCGGGCTTCCGCCGCAACTCGCTGCGCCTGCCGTCGCAGTTCTCCGTCGACCCGCGCGTGACCCGCGATCTGCACTTCGGCAGCTTCAAAATGCAGCTCATCGCCGAGGCGTTCAACGTGCTGAATCGCTCGAACGTGAGCAACGTGAACCGCGCGTATTACTCGTACGCGTCGGGCACGAACACCCTGACGAAGCTCGCGACCTTCGGCACGCCGACGGTGTCGGCGGGACCGCGCATCGTGCAGGTGGCCGCCAAGGTGATGTTCTAAAAGCAGTTGCTTCTGTGGAGGGACGGCCGCCCGGCCGTCCCTTTTTTTGTCACGAATTACTAAACCACCATTGACAAACGCCATTTGTAAACTTACGTTCACTTACAAATGGGACGCCCGCCGCGCATCTCCCGCGAACAAATCCTCGACGCCGCCCGCAAGGCGTTCACCGAGACCGGCTTCGCCCCCACGACGCTGGCCGGGATCGCCG
>DATELS010000157.1:0-6504 GCA_035276365.1 Thermoanaerobaculia bacterium | reverse complement strand
CGGATTGTTGTCCTGCATGCGGCCGTTGCCGCAGGTGATGGGCTCGTCCTGCGAGTACGCCTCCTGGTTCGGATAGAGCCCGATCGGAAACGAGCACTGCTTCGTCGCGCTCTCCGGCAGCAGCGACAGCATCGGGATCGTCATCACCGCTTGCGCGCCGCCGGCGAACGTGTAGTCGATGAAGTCGTCCGCCGACGCGCCGTTCGTTCCACCGTTCGGGATGTTGAAGAAGAAGTAGTCCTTGCAGCGATTCGCGGTGTCGTTCGCCCAGTTGTAGCGGCTCATCGCGTTGCCGCCCCAGCGATTGAGCGTGACGCCGAGGGTCGTGATCTCCGACGTCGAGTTCGCCCAGGCGACGCCGTAGATGCGCGGATCGATCGCGTGACGACTCGCGTTCGCGTCGACGTTCACGGTGATCGGGGTGTTCGAGAGCGCGGGCAGCGCGCACGCGAGCGCGAGGAGAAAACCGGCGAGGCGAGGTGTCATGTCAGGAGATCGCTTTTCGTTTGAACTGTCGTAGACCAAACGCAAAGAATGCCGCGTCGAATGCCGCCAGCGCCGTGACCACGATCACGATGGGAAGATGCGGCGACGCGGGTACGAGCGCGCTGCGGAATCCCTCGCTCGCATAGACGAGCGGATTGATGAGCACGACGCGTTTCAGAATGGGAAACTTCGCGAGCGCCGCCCATGGATAGTACGTGCAGCCGAAGAAGATCATCGGCGCCATGACCATGCTGAACATGAGGCCGACCTGCTGTTGCCCCACGGAGCATCCGAGGACGAGGCCGAGGGTGGCGGAGAGGCCGGCGACGAAGAGGGCGATGGCGAGGAACAGCGCGACACGCGCGCCGCTTAACGGCACGCCGCCCATCACCAGCCACGCCGCGGGAATCACGACGAAGCCCGAGACGAGCGCCTGAATCATTCCCGAGACCACCTTCTCCATCGCCAGCCACTGCATCTCCATCGGCGCGAGCAGGCGGTCTTCGATTTCCTTCGTGAACTGGAACTCGGAGATGAGCGGCATGGCCACGGACCAGGTGCCGGTCATGATCATGCTGAGCGCGATGATGCCGGGCAGCAGCAGCGACTTGTATTGCGGCGACATGAGTCCGCTCGCCGTCATGACGCGGCCGAAGACGAAGACGAACATCATCGGTTGCAGCAGCGTTTGAAACGCGAGCTGGATGAAGTTGCGGCGCGCGACGTGCGCATCGCGCGCGAGCATGGCCAGGAAGGTCGTGAAGTTCACTCGCGCAGACTCCGTCCGGTGTGATGGAGGAAGAGGTTCTCGAGACTCGGCTCGGAGATGTTGAGGTCGCGGATGGTCGCGCCCGCGGACGACGCGGTCGAGACGACCGCCGGCACCAGCGGTCCGCCGCGATCGGCGTAGATCTGAATCGGTCCGCTGTCGGTCGCGCGCACTTCGGAGACGCCGTCGAGTCTTCGCAGCGCGTCGACGAGTCCGTCCGGCGTGGACTCGAGATGCACGCGCACGACGAATCCTCCCGGGATCGCCCTCTTCAACTCGCGCGGCTCTCCCTCTGCGATGACTTTGCCGTGATCGACGATGGCCAGTCGATGGCACAGCGCGTCGGCTTCTTCCATGTTGTGCGTGGTGAGGAGGATGGTTTTTCCGCGCGCGTTGTACGCGCGGATCATCTCGGTCAAGAGAAGGCGCGTCTGCGGATCGAGTCCCGCGCTCGGCTCATCCAGAAACAACACCTCGGGGTCATGCATCATCGCGCGGGCGATGGAGAGGCGCTGCATCATCCCGCCGGAAAATCCGAGGGGCTTCTGATGCGCGCGATCGGTGAGCTTGAATTGCTCGAGCAATTCATCCGCGCGCTGCTTGCGCGTCGCGGAGGGAATCCCAAAGTACGCGCCGTGAAAGGTGAGAATCTCGCGCGCGGTGAGCGCGAAGTCGAGATTCGGACGCTGCGGGACGACGCCGATGAGGCGCTTCACTTCGACGCCGCGCTGCCACACGTCGTGCTCGCCGATCCACGCGCGTCCGCTCGTGGGACGAACGCGCGTCGTGAGGACGCCGACGGTCGTCGACTTGCCCGCGCCGTTGGGTCCGAGGAGGCCGAAGATTTCGCCGGCGCGGACTTCGAGCGAAAGGCCGTCGAGCGCGACGACTTCGCCGATCGGCGGCGCGCCGGGAAACACTTTGCGCAGAGCTTCGGTACGGATTCCGACGGGCATGTGCGTGCGATTCTAGTGGAGCGTGTGAGACGATGACAGCGGAGGTGGACGCATGCTGAAGCCCGGCGACGCCGCGCCCGAGTTCGACGTGATGGATCACAACGGCAACCGCGTGAAGCTGAGCGAGCTGCGCGGAAAGAAAGTGGTGCTCTGGTTCTATCCGAAGGCGGACACGCCCGGTTGAACGCGCGAGGGTTCCGGGTTCCGGGACCTGAACGCCCAGTACGAGTCGAAGAACGCCCTCATCCTCGGCGTCAGTTTCGATACGCCGGAAGACAATAAGAAGTTCGCGGAGAAGTTCCACTTCCCGTTCCCGCTGCTCTGCGACACGAAGCGCGAGATTGGTCTCGCCTACGGCGCCGCGGACTCGCGCGACGCGGAGTACGCGAAACGCATCGCGTACGTGATCGATGAGGAAGGCAAGATCGCGCAGGCGCACGGGAAGGTGGACCCGGCGAGTTACCCGCACACGCAACTGGAGACGATTTAGCGCCAGTCGCCATCCACCGCCAGCGCCCACGCCACCCACGGCTTCTCCATCTGCGCGGCCTCGAGTGAGGCGCGGTGCACGGCTTCGGCGGCGCCGAGGTGCTCGCCGAGCATGAGCTCCATCGCGCGGTCGAGGGTGGGGAGGGTGCGGCGCGGGAAGAGCTTCCAGCGCGGCGCGATCAGTGTGCGCGTGCCGGCGCGCTGCAAACCGGACCAGAGTCCGACGCGCTCGCCGAGTCCGGCCGCGTGACTCACGCCCGATGAACATGCGGCGGAGAAGACGACGCGCGGCGCGGACGTCAGCGTGCGGAACTGGCGCCAGCCGAGGCGGAACGCGCTGGCGTGCGGGGTGGGGAAGGCGACAGTCGACTCGAGCGGCAGTTGCGCGTCGCTCGCCACCATCAGCGCCACTTCGTGCTCGTCCTCGTTCACGAAGCCGTGGCAGAGGAACTTCACGTGCGTCGCTGTCTCCATCATTGCGCAGACCGCCGCGACGTCGCACTGCAGCGGCTCGCGCGTCGCGCAGGGAACTCCGCGTGTGCGCGTCCAGTCGAGCGTGCGGTCGAGCGACTCGACGAGCGTGTTGACGAACGCCGATGAATCGTTCGCGCCCGGCACCATCACGACGGCGAGCTGCGGCGGCTGCGGATCGCCCGCGTCTTCGTAGAGCAGCAGCGACGACCAGCTTCGCGCGTACGACGCCGTGTGGCTTCGAACCGCGACGTGCCACGGCAGCTCATCGAGCGCCTCGTGCTCGATGAAGACGACATGCGCGTCCGGCGGCGCGACATTCGCGAGCGCCGAGGCGAGCCAGGTCTCGAGCTGTGTCCACTCCGGGAAATCGAAGAGGTCGCGTTCGTAACTCGTCTTCCATTCGACGAGGCGGTCGCGCACCGTCGCGGCGACGTTCGCCACATTCACGGGTGACGGCGGCAGCCATTCTGCGCGACCGTTTCCGTCCGCATCGATGATCGTGATGACTCCTGCCTCGCGCTGCAGACCTCCCACGAACTCGATGACCACGGTCGTGCGATGCGGCGTGACGAGCGGCTTGCAGTAGTTGTCCCTGAGCGCGGCGTTCAGCCGCTGCATCGCATCAGGGGACGGCTGCTGCCGGATGCGTTGCGCGCGTCCGACGACGTCGCGCTTGATCTCGCCGATGAGCCGCGCCTCCTCCGGCGTGCCGCCGTCGTCCAGGAACCGGTCGGCGAGCCGGTCGAGGCGCGTCTCGAAGACGCGCGTCTGGCCGATCGACACGGCGAGCGTGTCGCTGCTCAATCCAACCTTGTCCGCGATCGCAATCGGGACGAGCAGGAGCGTGTCGAACGCGACATCGCGCGCGCCGCGCTGCAAGGCGCAGTCGGCCTTCGCGAGGAGATCGATGGGATCGGGGAACTGATTGTTCTCTCGAAGAGCATCGAAGAGGTTGTCGAGTGCTGCTTCGCCATTCTCGCGATCGACGCGAATCGCGATGTTTGCCATCAGACGAAGCGTCGCGATGAAAGTGACGACGTCGCCGCTGTCTTCTGCCGCCGCTGCCGCGCCCTGCAGACTCTCCAGCAACTCCGCGCCGAGTGTGGAGTCTTCCTTTTCGAGCTTCGCATCGCCGGTGGCGTTGAACCATGCGGACGAGGCGGCGATGAGCGCCGGTCCCGTGAGTTTTCCGCCGAGCTCGTGCAGTTCGGCGAGCACCTCGTCATCGTGATGGAGGAGCGAGTTGACGAGCGCACGCTCCGCGCGTGCGCGAGTCAATTCGTCCGCGAACGGGCCGCGCGCGATCGCCACCGCCTCATTGGTGACGCGCAGCGCATCCTCGGTTCTGTTGAAGTCGAGATACCCGTTGAAGAGAGAGTGCAGAAACTCCAGCTTCTCGGCTCCTTCGGTTTCGGTGACGAGCCGTTCGAGAAGCTGCAGCGACTCGTCCAGAGCGCCGGTCTCGCGCAGCAGCACGGCCTCGGTGCGTTGCGCGACGCGACGATTCGTCGCACCGAGATCCTCGGGGAACCGACGGATCACTTCACGAATACGAACGAGCGCTTTCTCGTAGCGTCCAGCGAGACGATCGTTGTTCGCGCGCTCGGTCCAGAGTCGCACGAGATCCTCCGGTGCGAGCGCCTTCTCCCACGGCGCGACGTCGTCTCCGACGCGCGCGAAGAAGCGATTCGGCTGGTGCATCAACTTGCAGACTTGGCCGAACCACGTCAGCGCCACCGCGCGTTCGTGCGGACCGTCGCCGAAGCGCTTCAAGAGATCGTCGAGCAGCGCCTCGACGTCATCGCCGCGTTTCTCCTTGATCCACGGCTGCACGAGTGGCGTGGCGAAAACCGCGGCGGCGTCGATCGAACCGTACACATCCTCGACGACCGTCAGGAAGTCGCGCGCTTTCTCGAGCGTGAGACCGTCGGTAAACGAGACCAGCAACTGCCGAAAGACATCCTCGACGAGGTCGGGCCGGCCGATCTTCTTGTGCACTTTTTCGAGGATGTCGAGCGACGGACGGTTCTCACCTCTCATCATCACCCACCGCTGCGCTGCGCCTAATGCGGCCTCGTAGCCGATCGTCGCCGTCGCGCGCTGCGCGGAGATCCGGAATCGCGCGAGCTCCTCTGCGTGGCCGGGAGTCTCCGCCGCGATCTCCAGCGCGAAGAAGACGCGCGCCCATTCCGACTCGCGCGTGTTCGCGATTCTCGCGGCCTTCGCGATCGCCGCGCGCGTCGCGTGCAGCACGTAGTCGCGATGCGACGACTTGCCGCCTCCTTTTTCCAGCGACGCGTCGATCATCTGCAGCGCGTCTTCCGCGCCGACGACCTCTTCGCCGATGAACGTCGCAAGATCGCGTTCGAGCGAGCGACCCTCGCCAAGATTTTTCATCCAGACCGCGAGGAGCTCGTGCCACACCGCGAGCTGCCACCTTGCCAACATGCGCTGCAACTCGTCCGGCGGCGCGAGCTCGCCGTCTTCCGTGCCGATCCCGAACGCCACGCCCGGAACGGTGTTCGCGACGGCGGCGGCGGCGAACACGCGCGCGTCGAGCTCCTGCCATCGCGCGGGGATCTGCGACTCCAACGCGATGTCGCCGAGGAGGCGGAGGGAGGTGGCGAGATCGGAGCGGACTTGCTTTTTTAATGCTTCGACATCCGGTAACTGCGTGAACGTGAGCAACGGAAGACGCGCGGCCATCGACTCATTCGTCTCCGCGACAACATCGGACGCAGCGTCGAGTTGCGTGCCCGGAACCCAGTACGCGTTGGACGTCGCGATGTAGATCAAAGTCGGCGTCGCGGCGAGCAGTCTCCCGCACGCCTTGCACGGCAGCCCGTCCAACACGCCATGCAGCAGCGCGCGGAGCATGTGCACGTCCGTGGCGCGGAAGTGCACGAGCACGACACCGGTGCCGTACTCGCTGCTTCGATAACCGCAGTTCGCGCACGTCAGTAACGACTCGCTCATGACGGAAGGCCGCCAACTGTAACAGCGCAACTTGCAACTATTTGCCGCGCTCAACGAATACAGCCGTCAGACAAGCACTCGGAAGGACGTGAAACATGAGCGCGAAGCGGAAACGCAAGATCACCATCGTCTCGGTCATCCTGCTCCTCGTCGTCATCGGCGGCACGGTTGCCATCAAGGCCAACGGCAAGGACAAGAAACCGCCCGAGTCGCCGGTGAAGACCGGGAAGGCGGAAGTCGCCGACGTGCAGGTCAAGGTGACTGAAGTCGGCACCGTCGAGCCGGAAGTGAAGGTCGAGGTGAAGTCGGCCCTCTCCGGCAAAGTCGTCGAGATCTTCCATCGCGACGGCGACT
>DATELS010000156.1:0-10568 GCA_035276365.1 Thermoanaerobaculia bacterium | reverse complement strand
AACCGATGACGCGCGGTCCGCTCGCGGTTCTCATCCTCATCACGACAGGTCTCTTCGCACAAACGCCGACGCGCTGCGGCACGGAGGAAGTAACCGTTCCCGGCGCGCAGGGCACGATCGATCTGCGCCTCACCGGCTGCGGCGATGGCTTCACGGACAACGTGCTGTGGCATCTCGATCGGGGCGACGCATTCGACGGTACGCTCGACGGGAAAGCGAATCGTCCAGCAACGGGCGCGGGCGGGGTGATCTACATCTGCGACACGGGCGTGATGCGCGCGCACGACGAGTTCGCGCGCGACGTCGGCACGAACGTGATCGGCGCGCTCAAGCCGAGCGTCGTGTTCGATCACGCGTCGCCGTTCTGCGGCAATGGTCAGGACGCCGCGCTCGATCCGTGCTGGAGCGGCTCCGGGGCCGCGCTCTTCATCAACACGCACGGGACGGCCGTGGCGTCGATTGCAGCAGGACGCAACACCGGCGTCGCTCCCGACGCGAAGATCGTCGCGGTGCTCGTCAACAGCGGCGGCAGCCGGAACGGTCTGTTCTGGGTGGAGACATTCAACGAGATCATCCAGCACGCGTGGGAGCCGGAGACGCCGCAGTTCCGCACCGGCATCATCAACATGAGCTTCACGCTTCTCCCGACCGATCCGAATGTCGACGCGATGGAGCAGAAGATGCGCGAGATGATCGCGGGCGTCGATCGCGATGGAAAGCCGGACGCGAACGGGAAACGCTTTCTGTTCACGACGGTGGCCGGCAACGCCGGCCAATGCACGACGACCGGTGACGTGAACCTGTTCCCCGGCGTCCTCGGCTCGTCGATCGATGGACTGATCACCGCGGGCGGCATCGATCGCACGAATCGTCTCTGGTCGGGCTCGTGCCGCGGGCCGGCGGTCGATCTGCTCGTGCCCGCGGAGACGCTGCTCGTCGCATCGATCAGCGCGAAGGATCGCTACCGCAGCGGCCACCTCGTGAATACGGTCATCGGCAACTCCGGCACGTCGTACTCCGCGCCGTACGTCGCGGGACTCGCGGCGCTGCTGCTGGAGAAGAATCCGTCGCTGACGCCGGAGCAGATCGAGGGAATCCTGAAGAGTCGCGCGTCGCACACCGCGAACTCGGATGAGACGACGGCGGGCGGAAGGGTGGGGATGTACACGATCGAGCCGCTCACGGGACCGCATCGGCGGTCGGTTCGGCACTAGCCGCGATACCACTTCGCCAGCTTCTCCGGCGAAATGCCGAGGTGGAAGCTGGCGATGATGAGCCAATTGAGGGCGGTCGTGCGGACGACTCCTTTGCGCAGAAAGCGGCGTCCGGACGTGATCACCGTCAGCGGCAGCACCGCGACGTGTCCCGCGCGCTTCATGCGCCGCGCGAGCTCGTAGTCCTCCATGATCGGCAGATCGGGATAGCCGCCCGCGCGCGTGAACGCGTCGCGCGACGCGAACTGCGCCTGATCGCCCCACGGTGCGCGCGTGATCCGGGTGCGCAAGTTGATCAGGAACGCGACGAAACGCAGTCCCGGCTCGGCGAACGCGAGTCGGAAGCCGCCGAACACGCGTCCCGATGCGAGGGCGCGTTGCACCGCATCGATTGCAGCAAGTGGTAGCAGCGTGTCCGCGTGCAGAAACACGAGCGCGTCGTGTTGCGCGAGCTCCGCCGCGCGGTTGAGCTGTCGCGCGCGTACGTGCTCGCCCGTCACCATGCGCGCGCCGTGCGACTCCGCGACGCGCACCGTCGCGTCGCGACTTCCGCCGTCCGCCACCAGCACCTCTGCCGCGCCCGCGGCGAATGCGGCGTCGATCGTCGCGCCGATGCGCTCCTCCTCATCGAGCGCCGGAATGACCACGCTCACCGGCACGGCCATTTCTCCTTGCGTTCTCTCTCGCGCGCCCGCACAATTAATTCCGTCCCCAAAAACGAAAGGAGCCCAACGTGTCCATCTCTGCGCTCGACGAGAACGGAAAAGCTGTCGACTGGTGGTTCATCTACAAAGTCCCTGAGATCGACGGCTCCGGTCCGTCCGCGGCGAAAGGCTACGAGTACATCTACTACGACTCGAACGCCGGCAAGTGTGTCACGTCGCCGTACCAGCTCTCCACGGACAAGGGGGCGCTCGACGCCACGCTCGACGCGATCTTCAACAAGCCGTCGAGCACGATGGGCTGGGTTCTGTACAACGACGAGATGCCGGACGGCGCGAAGACGTCGCCCTCGCAAGCCGACAACGGCAGCATGGGACACACGAAAGGCGTGCTCGCCTTCGACACTGCCGACAAGTCCGCGGTGTGGCTGCTGCACTCGTGGCCGAAGTACGCGATGCCCGGCGACAAGACGATGCCGACGCCGAAGTACGGCCAGACGTATCTCTGCATCTCCCTCGACATCGGGACGCTGAACTCGATCGCGCAGGTGATGATCGATCATCAGGAGCCGCAGGTGTTCGCGTCGCGCGTCGACATGCTCGGCGCCAACGATCCGCTGCGCCTGCTCGCGAAAGGCGTCGATCCGAATGCGAAGGGCGACTCGCACGTGATGGACTTCGAGTCGATCGGCGGCAAGGCGTTCAAGTTGATCGCGAAGAACCGTAAGTGGGGCGGGGACTTCTGGAACCAACTCGTCGGTCCCGCCCTCGGCGTGAACATGGACGTCGAGACATGGATCCGCGGCGCGATCCCGAGCGACATTGACAGCAACGCTCCCGGCGCGATCAACCTCCTCGGCAAGGACGACGTGATCGACATCAAGTCCATCGACCTCACGCCGCTCGGCGCGCCGTGGAAGTGGCCGGAGACGAAGGATCACGCGAAGTGGGGCATCGGCGTCGAGCAGGACTGGGTGGTCGTCGGCGACATCAATCGCATGGTCTCGCAGGAAAAGCGCGGCGGCGGCGCGATCGCGCTGCAGGAGCCGGGTCTGTGGAACGCGTTGAAGCAGACGGATACGACGGCGAAGCCCGCGAAGATCGCGGTCAAGAAGAAAGCCGCGCCGGGTCCGCTGCCGAAGACGACCACGACGTCGAAGGCGAAGCGCGCGGTGCCCGTGAAGAAAGTAGAGGTCAAGAAGGCTGCGGCTGCGAAGAAGCCGGCGCCGGCGAAGAAGCCCGTGACCGCGAAGAAAGCTGCGCCGGTGAAGAAAGTCGCGGCGAAGAAGACGACGGCGAAGAAGCCCGCTGCGCGTCGATGAACGCGTACGTCCTCATCGGCGGCCGTTCGCGTCGCATGGGGACTTCGAAGGCCGATCTGTTTCTCGACCGCATCGTCGATGCGGCGCGGCCGGTGTTCGATGACGTGATCGCTGTCGATCGCGCGGATGGCGTCGCACGCGACGGCATCCGCACGATCTTCGAGTCGCCGCACGACGGCGAGGCGCCGGTGTTCGGCGTGCAGCGCGCGCTCGAAGACGCACGCGATCGCGCGTTCCTCCTCGCCGTCGACTATCCGTTCATCACGAGCGATGTTCTGCGTTTCCTCCGCGACGACGGCGGCGTGCCGATGTGGGACGGCGAGCCGCAGCCGCTCTGTTGCGTGTGGGACGCATCGATCCTGCCGCGCATCGCCGAACGCATCGCCCGAGGCGCTCTCGATTTGCGCGGCCTCCTCGGAAAGAAGATGATCGCCGAAGCGGAGCTGCGCGCGCGATTCGCGGGCGAGCCGCTGCGCAACGTCAACAGTGCCGAGGAGTGGAAGAGTGGCTAAGGATTTCTCGCATCTCGACGAGACCGGCGGCATCTCGATGGTGCACGTCGGCTCGAAAAAATCGACGCAGCGCGAGGCCGTTGCCTCCGCGACCGTGCGCATGTCGCCCGCGACGCTCACGCGTCTCATGGAGCGCGCGCTGCCGAAGGGCGACGTCCTCACGACCGCGAAAGTTGCGGGCGTGCTCGCCGCGAAGCAGACGCCGTCGCTCATTCCGCTCGCGCATCCGCTCGCGCTCGACTCCGTCGACATCACGTTCGATCTCGATCCGGTATCCGGCGCGATCGAAGTGCGCTCGATCGTCCGGTGCGATGGCAAGACCGGTGTGGAGATGGAGGCGATGACCGCATGCGCCGTCGCCGCGCTCACGATCTACGACATGTGCAAAAGCGCAGAGAAGGGGATCACGATCGACGGCCTGCAGCTCGTGCGGAAGAGCGGTGGAAAAACCGGAACATGGGAGCGGTCATGATGCGCGTCCTGATCATCGCAGCCAACATTCTTTGCCTCGCGGCATTCGCTTCCGATGAGCGCCAGCCGGGCGCTCCGCTGAAAGGCATCACCGTGAAAGTCGCACGGTACGGCGGGATGCAGTTCGCCGGCAACTCCATGAAACGCGAAGCCGCATCGCGTACGGTGCTGACCGACGAGCACGGAAAGTTCCGCTTCGACGGCCTGGAGAAGGGCCAATACGTTCTGACGATCGACTTCCCTGACACGCCCGAAGGGCGCGAAGCGAAGAAGGGACTGAACGCGATCAACGTGAAGCAGGCGCTGATCACGATCAACGGCCCGGATGCGACGCGCACAAAAGTCGAGTGGGATCTCGAGGCGAAAATGCCCGTGCCTGCGAAGGATCAAACGACCGCGAAAGCGGCGAAGCCGAAGCCGATCATCGTGGATGCGAATGGCACGGACCCGCTGACGGGTACGTGCGAGACGACGATCGGGAAGTCGAAGTCGAACGTCCGCAACAACTGAGGGATCGCATGAATCGAAAGTTGCTCGTCCTCGGGATCCTGCTCGCCTTCGCGCTCGCCGTTCAGGCGCAGAAGACAGAAGCCGTCGACGTGCCGGTGTTCGTCTCGCATGGCGACAAACCGGTCGAAGGTTTGACGCGAGACGACTTCGAGCTGTACGTCAACGGCGAACGGCAATTGATCGACGACTTCGACGTCATTTCTCCGGCGTCCGAGCGCACGCTGCGGGACCGAAGGCTCTTCCTCCTCATCTTCGATGGCGCGTTCTCGCGGCCGCAGGCGCTCATACGCGGGCAGAAGGCGGCTGCGAGTCTCATCGCATCGGCACCGGAGAGCGATCGGTTCGCCGTCGCCACCTTCACGTCGGGTGAAGGCGTGCAGTTCGCGGTGCCGTTCACCGCGGATCGCGCGGCGTTGCAGCGCGCGATCGCGAGCCTCACCGTCACGAAGTCCGGCGATCCGCTGGCGATCGTGATGACACCCGCGGAGCGCGCGAGCATCGACGCGATGATGAACAAGATCACGAGCCAGCCGGAGATCACGTCGCGCTCGTCGCGGGACATGGCCTCGGAGCAGGTTCGCCGCCGCGCCGAGAGGCAGATCGAGGTGTTGGAACGCCTCAGCCAGCGACTCGCGTCACTCGACGGACAGAAGCACGTCGTCCTGATGACCGAGGGGTTCGCAGGCTACAGTGACATGTCTCCCTTCGCATTGCGCCGTAGGGCGGGCGAGAATGACCCCGTGGGCGCGGTTGCCGAGCCGCATTTTTACACCGCACTGAAGACGATGCACCGCGCGTTTCAGCAGGCGGATGTCTTTCTCCACACGCTCGATCTCAAAGGCGTGCAGACGATGCCCGTGATCGAAGATGCGCATCACCTCCTCGCTACCGCCACAGGCGGCGAGGCGATGACGGACGACAAAGACGTGACGCGATCGCTCTCACGCCTCTCCACACACCTTCGCGCACGGCTATCGTCTCGGCTTTCATCCGCATGATGTGCCCGCGGGACACAACTCGATCGAAGTGAAGGTGCGCAAAGCACGCGGTCTCACCGTTCGCCACCGCCTTGGATTCGCCGGAACGCCGCAGGAGACGCGCGTCAGCGACGGCCTGTATCTCGCGGACGTCGTCCTGAACGATGTGCCGCAGAGCGGCACCGCTGCGGCGCTCTCGGTGGCCGATGGCGTGCTGCATGCGACCGTGCCGTTGCCGCCGCTCGCGGCGCAGCTCGGCGGGTCCGGCGCCGCGCATTTTTTCGTCTACGTGTTCGACGCGAAGGGGAGCGCGATCGCGTATCACGAGCAGCAGATCGCCGTGCCCGCACATGCACAAGGCGAGACCACGGTCGACCTCCCGCTCCCCGCGGGCGCGAAGGTCGTGAAGGCGCTGCTGCGCGCGGATGAATCGCTCGGCTTCACGCGGATCAATTCGTAGCTCTGTCCCGATCGGAAGACACACTGTCCCGCATCGCGGACACGCGACGCGCGAAAACCGCGCATTTCGGGCCGAAAACCGTGGCATGTCGGCCGCTACACTGCGCCGCCGGAGGTGGTCGCATGCATCGACGATTGCTCGCCCTCGGAATCCTCCTCGTGCTCACGTCCGCGCTTCACGCGCAGAAGCTCCGCGATGCCGTCACCGTCGAAGTCGTCGACGTGCCGGTGTTCGTCTCGCACGGCGACCAACCGGTCGAAGGTCTGACGCGCGACGACTTCGAGCTGTACGTCAACGGCCAGCGACAACCCATCGATTACTTCGACGTCGTCTCTCCGGCGGCGGAGCGCACGATGCGCGAGCGAAGACTCTTCCTCCTCGTCTTCGACGCCGCGTTCTCGCGTCCGCACGCGCTCGTGCGCGCGCAGAAGGCGGCGGCGCGTCTCATCGCTGCGGCGCCGGAGAGCGATCTGTTCGCGATCGCCACGTTCACGACGGGCGAGGGCGTGCAGTTTGCCGTGCCGTTCACCGCGGATCACGAGGCACTGCAGCGCGCGGTCGCGAGCCTCACCGTGTCGAAGTCGGGCGACCCGCTGGCGATCGTCATGACGCCCACCGAGCGCGAGAGCGTGGCGGCGATGACGAACAACATTCCGACCGAGGCGGAGCGATTGGCGTCGGACTTTCTGCGCGAACTGGCGGCGGTGCAGATCCGCCGCCGCGCCGAACGTCAGATCAATGTCTTCGAAGAGCTGAGCCGGCGACTCTCGTCCCTCGAAGGGCAGAAGCATGTCGTCCTGATGACGGAAGGATTCGAGGGCTACAGCGACACGTCGGAGTTCATTTCGCGTCGCACGCCGCCGCCCGCGTTCCCACAGACGTCGCTGCTCTCGATCGCCGAACCGTTCCTCTTCACCGATCTCCGCGCGATGTATCGCGCGTTCCAGCAGTCCGATGTCTTCCTGCACACGCTCGATCTCGAAGGTCTGCAGATGCAGCCGGTCCCGCAGGACGCGCATCACCTCCTCGCCCTCGGCACCGGCGGCGAGGCGATCACGAACGGGAACGACGTCGCGCGCTCTCTCGCGCGTCTCTCCACGCACTTCGCGCACGGCTACCGCCTCGGCTTCCATCCGCAGAACGTGCGCGCGGGACACAACTCGATCGCGGTCAAGGTGCGCAACGGGCGCGGTCTCACGGTTCGCCATCGACTCGGATTCGCGGGAACGCCGCAGGAGACGCACATCGGCGACGGTCTCTATCTCGCCGACGTCGTGCTGAACGACGTTCCGCAAACCGGCACCGCCGCGGCGCTGTCGCTGCGCGATGGCGTGCTGCACGCAAGCGTGCCGCTGCAACCGCTCGCGGCGCAACTCGGCGAGTCGGGCGATGCGCAGCTTCTCGTGTACGTCTTCGACGCGAACGGAAAGGCGATCGCCTATCACGAGCAGACGATCGCGGTGCCCGCGAACGCGGAAGGGCAAACCACGTTCGACTTTCCGCTGCCCGCGGATGCGAAGGTTGCGAAGGCGCTGCTGCGCGTCGATGACTCGGTGGGATTTACGCGAATCGATTCGTGAGCGCTACCGCTGCCACGACGGACGATTGTCGTTGCCGCGCGTCGAGGTCTGATCCTCGTCCGCGGCAACGAGCTGCTTGCGGATCGAGCCGAGGATGCGTGCGTCAGTCGCGACGGCGAGGTCGACGAGCTTCTGCCGGTCTTTGTAGCCGTTGAACGCGATGACGAAGCGATCGATGCGGAACGCGACCGCGCGGCCGAGGTACTTGTCCTCGGCCGTGAAGTTGTCTTCGCCGAGGTTCGGGATCGGGTCGAGGAGCTTGCCGTTGCGGACGTAGAGATCGCGATACGCGCCGAGGATCTTCGCGGCCGCGGCTTTGTTCGGCGAGGGGATGATCAGGCCGTCCATCATGTCGCCGTCGACGTTGAACGTCGCTTGAAACGAATTGCCGAGGATGCGCTGGCTGAAGCCCGTGTCCGCGGAGTACCGCTCGCTGTTCTGCACGCGGCGATCGTTCGGAAAGAAGTTGAATACCGCGGGCTTCGCGGGCGCGGCGGGCATGCGCTCGGCGACGAACGACGCGAGCTGCGTCAGCGACTCGAACGCGTTGCGCGCGCCGCCGGTCACGCGGATGTAGAACGGTCCGCGCCACACGTGCACGGCGTACTTGCTCACGTAGCCTTCATTCGCGATGGGGAGGTAGCGGCGCGAGGCGTCCTTGCGCATCGAGTACGCGCCGAACGATTTCACGAAGTCGGGGAAGCGGAAGATCTCGACATTCGCGAATCCCTGTCCGCCGACTTCCGCGTATTTGCCGGCCGTCACGTCAATGACTTCGTAGCGGAGGAAGTTCTCGGCGGCCGAGCCCATGTACGTGCCGATGCGATCCGCGGGGATGACGAGCGGATCTTCCTCGAGGCGCCACGGCTTCGCTTCGAGGTGGCGCGGCAGGAACTGCAGCGACGGCGAGTCGATCGACGTGAAGTCGATCTCCGGCGGCGGCGGTGCAGGCGCGGCGACGGTCTTCTTCGAGCGGCACGCGGCCGCGCCGAGAAGCGTTACGAGCGCGAGAGCGATTGCAAGAACTCGAGCGTGACGCGCACTCCCGCGCCGTTCGCTCCGCGCGCCTCGCGCGCATTCTCGCTCTCCGCGTACGCCGTCCCGGCGATGTCGAGGTGTGCCCAGGAAGGACAATCGACGAACTCCTTGAGGAAGACCGCGGCGCTGATCGCTCCGGCCCAGCGGCCCCCCGAATTCTTCATGTCGGCCCATTCGCTCCGAATCAGATCCTTGTATTCGTCCCAGACCGGCATTCTCCAGAGGCGCTCGCCGGCGCGCTCCCCCGACTCAATCAACTTCTGCGCCAGCTCGTCGTTGTTGGAGAAGAGACCGGCCGCGTCGGTGCCGAGGGCGACGACGCATGCGCCGGTGAGCGTGGCGTAGTCGAGGATGTGATCGGGCTCGAGTCGCGACGCGTAATGCAGCGCGTCGCCGAGGAGCATGCGGCCTTCGGCGTCGGTGTTCACGATCTCGACGGTCTTGCCGCTCATCATCGTGATGATCTCGCCGGGCTTGTACGCGCTGCCGCTCGGGAGGTTGTCGGTCGCGGCGAAGATGCCCGTGACTTTGACCGGCAGCTCGAGCTTCGCCACCGCCTCGATGACGCCGATGACGGCTGCGGCGCCGCACATGTCGAACTTCATCTCTTCCATCTTCTCGGCGGGCTTGATCGAGATTCCGCCCGAATCGAAGGTGATGCCTTTGCCGACGAGCGCGACATGCTTCGACGCTTTGCGCGGCGCGTACTCCATGACGACGAAACGCGGCTCTTCGATGGAGCCGCGGTTGACGGCGATGAGTCCGCCCATCTTCATGCGCTCGATCTCGCGTCGTCCGTAGACGGTGCATTTGACGCCGACGGACTTGCACACTTCTTCCGCGCGATCGGCGAGTCGCGAAGGCGTCATGAGGTTCGACGGGGCGTTGCCGAGGTCGCGGACGGTGTTGATGGCTTCGGCGACGGCGCGCGCGCGCGGACTGAGGCGCTTGGCATCGGCATTCGGCGCGATGAGCGTGGCGTCGATGGGGAAGCGCTTCTGCTCCTTCTTGACGGTGATGTACGGGTCGTACTTGTAGTCGCTCTGCGCGAGCGCATCGGCGACGGCGAGCGCGGTCTCGTCTTCGCTCATGCGCGGAAGGGTGTACGGGAAGAGGAGCGCGATCTTGGGGTCGCGATGTTTCTTCGCGGTCCGTCCCGCCGCGGTGATGGCCGCACGCACGCCGCGATGGGTGAGGGACTCGTGCTTCCCGAGCCCGATCAAAGTGATCTTGCGCGGCTGGCCCGCGAGGATGGTGAGCGCTTCATCCGCGCGCCCGACGAACTTCGCGTCGCGAATGGCCTTCTTCACCGCCTCCGGCACATCGACGTCCAACTGACCCTCGGCGAGCAGGACGAAGAGATGGTCAACCTTTGCGGACACCTTTACGTCACGACTGATCTGCACTTGCATGGCGGGGCGCATTCTAATGCGCGGGGATGGGGTTTACAGCTCGAAGGGCTCCGCGTCGATGATGTGACGCTCGGCGGGCAGGTCTTTCGTGAAGGTCAGCAGAAACTGGAGGTACTCGTGCGGGCTCATGTCGTTGAGCGTGCGCGCGTGGCGGAGCGCCTCCACGTCCGCGGGTGTGACCGGGACATCGGTCTCGAACGTGTCGAGCGGCTCAACGGGCTTTGTCGATGGCATTTACAGCTCGAAGGTCGCGTCGGTGTCGGTGTTGTCGCGTCGCCACAGGATGTGGTGCGCCTCGTTGGAGCTCACACCCGCAATCCCCTCCCGTTCGAAGAACTCCTTCCACGTCGTGAGCACTTCGTCGAACTGCATCGCGCGCCGAGGATACCTCGGACCGGATTGAGGATTGA
>DATELS010000155.1:0-6039 GCA_035276365.1 Thermoanaerobaculia bacterium | reverse complement strand
CTTGCCGCACGCGCTGCGGCATTGGACGCAATACATGAATGTCGGCGAGCAGCTCGCCGCGCAATATCCGGCCAATGACCAGTACCGGCTCGAACGGGCGTATGGCCACGGCAACGTCGCGACCGTGCTCGAGGCGCAGGGCGATCTCGCCGGAGCGCTCGCGCACAACCGCGTCACGATGGCGATCAAGAAGTCGCGACTCGATGCGCATCCCGGCGATCCCGAGCTGCACGACGAATACGCGAAGACATTGAACAAAGTCGGCTGGGAGTTGCAGCAGCTCGGCGATCTCGCCGGCGCGCTCGATCACTTCGAGCAGGAGTTCGCGATCCGCTCGTCTCTCGCATCGCGCGATCCGGAGAACGCGATTCTGAAGCAGAACGTCGCCACGAGCCGGAGCTACATCGGCGGCGTGCAGGAGTGTCTCGGCCGCGATGACGAGGCGATCGCGCAGCGCGTGACGGAGCTCGACACGGAAGAGCGGCTGCACGCGTCCGACCCGGCGAATGTGAATTGGCAGCGCAATCTCGCCATTACACAAATGCACCTTGCCGACTTGTTGCGGCGCCAGGGAGATCAGCGCCGCGCCGCACAGCTATTGAACGACGCGGATGCCTTGCTCGCGGATTTGCTGACGAAGCCGAGTCCGCGTCCGGGATGGAAGCGCGACCGTGCGGTCGTCGCCATTGCCATTGCGCGCCTCGCTCTGCGCGCGGGCCAGAACAATCGCGCATTACGCGCATCCGCCGACGCGATCGCGATGCTCGATCCCGCGCTGCCGAATGATGCGAAGTCGACGCGCTTTCTTGCGGAGGCGCTGATCGTCCGCGGAGAGGCGCTCGCGGCGACGCATCGAATCGCGGAGAGCCACGCGGCATGGACGCGCGCGGATGAGGTGATCGCATCCATCGCCAAGACGCGCGATCCGTCGATTCTCGACATCGCCGCGCGCGCGAAGTTGCTCGCAGGACTCGATGCCCAACCGTTCTTACAACAGCTCGAGCGGATCGGCTATCGCCACCGCGATTACGTCAACCTCGTAACACAACGCCGCAGCGCGGCAGAAACGGAGTAATGCATGCAACACATCATTGTCATTGCAACGCCGGAAGATGAGCAGGAGCCCGTGAAGACCCAGCCGTCCGTTCCCAAGGTATTCCGCGACGATCAATTCATGCGCTTCCTCCTCGGCCCTGAAACCGAGTGGGACACCGAGTCGAGCGCGGTGCCGATCGTCTTCAATGACACACGGGATCCGTTCCTCGGCGGCCCCGTTCTGAAGGACGTGAAAGACGCGCAGGGACGAGACACGTACATTGTGAACTCGAACAATGCGCTGGCCGCCGGCGCGACTTCGCAGGTCTATGGCGTGACCTACTTCGTCAAGAAGATGCCGATCGGCATCAAGATCCGGCACGATCCTGAAGTCGGCAACGAGCCGCAGCCCTGACGATTACTCGCCGCCGTCTTCGCCGCCGGCGAGGTGTTTGCCGCGGTTGCCCGGCAGCTCATTGTGCTGCCGGGCAGCACCGCGGCGGCGGCGGCGACGACGGCCGGCTCCGGGCGCGGCGGTCTCGTCCTGCGGACTGTCGGCTTCCGGCTCATTGTCCGCGGCGCGGTCATTGAGCTTATCTTCGTCCATCAGCCACACCCATTGCGTGGCCGGCTTCGGCGGTGCAGCGGTGGGGGTGGCGACCGGTGCGTCGCGGCGCGGCTCGCGCGGCGGACGCATCGCATTACGGTCGCGTTGCGGCTGATTCTGCGGTTGCGGTTGTTGTGCGCGCACGGGACGCGCGGGCGATTCCAATCGCTTCACGCGAATCAGCACATCCTCCGTCAATCGTCGATTGACGGCGATGAGATCCGCGAGCAGCGCGATCAGCCACGTGTGAAATCCCGTAATGAGAAACACCGCGGCGAGAATCAGCGACTGAATGTGGCCGCCGCGGTCGCCTTGTGCGAAGAACCACAGAAAGCGTGCGCCGAGGATGAGGCCGAGGGACATGAGGACGGCGCCGATGGCGAAGAACGTCTTCAATGGGCGATAGAGCGTGTAAATGCGAAAAATCGTCGCCACCGACTTGCGCAGATACGTCCCCACGCCGCGATACAGCCGCGACGGGCGCACCGGCGCGTTCGTGCGCACCACCACGCTCTGGACGCCGAGGTTGCGGTTGCCGGCTTGAATGACCGTTTCGAGCGTGTACGTGAACGGATTGAATACGTTGATCTGCATCGCCGCGTCGCGCGAGAACGCGCGGAAGCCGCTCGTGACGTCGCTCACGTTGATCCCCGACGCGCGTCCGACCGTCCAACTGCCGAAGCGCTGCAGGAACTTCTTGAGCGGGGACATGTGCGGGGACGCCGCGACGTCGCGGTCGCCGATCACCACTTCCGCCGAGCCTTTGACGATCGGCGCGACGAGGCGGGCGATGTCCGCGGCCACGTACTGATTGTCCGCGTCGGTATTCACGATCACGTCCGCGCCGAGGCGGAGGGAAGCGTCGATGCCCGCAACGAAGGCAGCGGCGAGGCCGCGATGCGTCTTCAGTTGCAGGATGTGCGTCGCGCCGGCCTTGCGCGCGGCGTCCGCGGTCTTGTCGGATGAGCCGTCGTCGATGACTAGCGTCTCGATCGACGTGATGCCGTCGATCTTCTTCGGCAGCTCGCGCAGCGCCTGCGCGATGTTCGCCTCCTCGTTGAAGGCGGGAATTTGGATCACGAGTTTCGTCATTTTTGTCTGCTTCGCAGTGGATTGAGGATTGAGGATTGAGGATTGAGGAAAGAGAATGGCTGCCTCGTGCTCCGATCCTCAATTCTCAATTCTCAATCCTCAATTCCGACACCAAAGGTGTCGGTGATCATCCCGGTCGAGCGTCTCGGCGGCGACGCCGAGCGCGCTATCGCCTCGGTCCTGCAGCAGGAGGCGCCGTTTGCTTTCGAGTTGATCGTGGTTTCCGCCGAGCCGCTCAGGCTGCCGGGCGAGACCCGCGTAACCAACGTCGTCGAGCCCGATCGTAATCCCGCAACTCGAAGAAATCGAGCGGCTTCCGTCGCGACAGGCGAGGTGCTCGCGTTTCTCGACGACGACGCGACGGCCGATCCGCGCTGGCTCGCCACGGCGTGCGCGTATCTCGATGCGCATCCGGACGCGCTCGCGATCGGCGGACCCGATCCCGCGCCGCCGGATTCATCGGTCGCCGAATTGATCTCGGACACACTCCTCGCGACGCCGTGGATCGGCAGCGGCGTCGCGTGTCACGAGAATCGCCGCGGCGTGTTCGACGTGAAGCATGCGAGCGACGTCGCGCTCGTGAATCTCTTCGTGCGACGCGACGCGTTCACCGGCTTCGACGAGTCGATCGGCTACATCGGCGAAGACACGGGACTGATCGAGGAAGTGCTGCAGCGCGGACGCGTCGTCTATCACGACGGCGTGCGCGTCTTTCATCGGCGTCGCGCGTTCCCGGGCGCGTACTTGCGCCAGCGCTGGCGCTATCGCGTGAAGACGGGACGACTTCTCGTGCGCGGCTCGCGCGCGCATCGCCGCAATCCGAAGATCGCCGCGTTTCTCGCCGCGGGCGCGATCGGGATTCTGTTCGCGCCGTTCGTGGCCATTCCGTACGCGCTGCTCACCCTCATCCTCGGCGCGCGCGTGACGCGGCTGCCGGTGCGGTACTGGCCGATCATCCCCATCGCGTTCGCCGCGCACCACCTCGTGTACTGGTTCGGGGTTATTTACGGCACAGCCCGTGCACTCCTCGGCCGCTCATGAACCGCGAAGCACGCGACATCGACAGCACGCTCATCCGCCGCGGCGTGAACGCGTCCACGTTCCACGAGATGGAGCAATTCGCGGAAACCATCGAAGAGCGCCCGCTCGACAAGCTCCTCACGGAGCTGCCGGGGATCGCGCAACTGTCGGGCGCGAAGTTCGACCTCGCGCGGCAGGTCGTGCGGCGCCGCGCGAATCACCTCATCGCGGTCGAGCGCGAGCAGTTGCGCGTGATGGCCGAGGAAGTGGCCTCCGGCGCAGGCGACGACGTCGCCCAGCGCATCCGCGGCATCTTCGGCTGAGGAATCAGTACACTGGCTCGTGAGTTTGGTCTCGCGAGCGATGAAGTTCACCGACAAAGCGCAGTACCTCCGTTACCTCGTTGACAAGCGAGGCATGCGCCCCGTCTACCTCATCCTCGGCCTCACCTACGACTGCAACTCCTTCTGCCGCACGTGCTTCAACTGGGAGCAGCTCCGCAAAAACAAGGAGCACGAGCTCTCGCTCGAGGAGATCAAGAAGACCTTGTCGTCGATGGGCGACCTCCTCTTCATCGTCATGAGCGGCGGCGAGCCCTTCCTGCGGCGCGATCTGCCGGAGATCTGCGAGTTCCTGTCGACGAACAACAACGTCAAGCAGATCACGATCCCCACCGGCGCGATCACGAGCGACTTGATCGCGCGACAGGTGGAGACGACGCTGCAGCGCTGCCCGTCGACGCAGATCGTGGTCAACCTCTCGATCGATCACATCGGCGAGAAGCACGACTGGATCCGCGGCGTCCCGAACAACTACGAGAAGTCGAAGAAGACGTACGCGCTGCTGATGCCGCTCAAGGCGCGCTATCCGAACCTCACGGTGAACGTGCACACATGTTTGTGCACTTACAACGCGGACGATCTCGACGTCTTGTTCGAGGGCGTGCGCCGCGACTTTCCCCAGATTTCGTTCCACTCGTTCGAGATGCTGCGCGGCGATCAGCCGGACAAGAACATCCAGCCGATCACGACGGAGCGCTATCGCGAGCTGCTGCCGAAGCTCGAGGAGTACTGGAACGGATACCGGAACTACGACGGCTTCCTCAAGTTCGTGAAGGTGTACTCGCGGCGGATGGAGCTGGCGGTGCTGGAGCAGGAGACGCAGGTGCGGCCGTGCCACGCGGGCCGCGTGTCGGGCGTGCTCGACGCGCGCGGCGAGGTGCGGATGTGCGAGTTGCGCGACGCGGTGGGCAACGTGCGCGACACGAACTATGACTGGGACCAGCTCTGGTTCTCCGCGGCGGCGGACGAGCAGCGCCGATCGATTCGCGCGAAGGAGTGCCACTGCACGCACTCCTGCTTCATGTCGTCGTCGCTCGTGTTCGACGTGCGCACGTGGGGCGCGTACTTTGCCTCGACGGTCGTGAATTTCCTCAGCGCCGCGTGAACGTCACGATCGTCGGTCCGGTCTTTCCGTATCGCGCCGGCATCGCGTACTGCACGACGCGACTCGCAGAGGAGCTCGGCGCGGACGTGATCTCGTTCACGCGCCAGTTCCCGAAGCGTTTCTATCCAGGCGGCGACGACGTCGATCCGACGCTGCCGCGCTTCACGCGCGCGCGCTTTCTCCTCGACGTCGTGAATCCGCTGACATGGCTGCGCACCGCGCTGCTCTTGCGTCGCGAGAAGCCGGACGCCGTGATCTTCGTGTGGTGGGTTTGGGTGTGGGCGCTGCCGTATCTGACGCTGATCGCGCTGCTGCCGAGGAAGACGCGCGTCGTGCTGCAGTGCCACAACATCGGCGACAAGGAGCCGGCGGCGTGGAAGCGGATGCTCACGAATCTCGTGCTGCGCCGCGGCGATGTGCTGGTCGTGCACGCGAAGACGGAGGCGGAGGATGCGCGCAAGCGCACGTCGCGACGCATCGTGCAAACGTTTCTGCCGGTGCACGAGCTGGGCGGTGCGATTCCGTCACGGCACGACGCGCGTCGCGCGCTGAACGTCGATGGCAACGTCGCGCTGTTCTTCGGACACGTGCGGCCATTCAAAGGACTCGACGTCGCGTTGCGCGCGTGGCCGCTCTTGAAATCGAGCGTGACGCTGCTCGTCGCGGGCGAGGCGTGGTGGAAGAGCGAGGACGAATACCGCGCGCTCGCGAAAAGTGCGGACAACATCCGCTTCGACTTTCGCTTCATCCCCGACGCGGAGATCGCCACGTACTTTGCGGCGTGCGATGTCGTCCTCGCGCCGTATCGCATCGAGGCGCAGAGCGGCGTCGCGCTGACG
>DATELS010000154.1:0-2169 GCA_035276365.1 Thermoanaerobaculia bacterium | reverse complement strand
GGAGATGGCGCGCGACGAGCGCGTGTTCCTGATCGGCGAAGACGTCGGCGTCTACGGTGGCGCGTTCAAGACGAGCGCGGGGCTCGTGGATCGCTTTGGAACTGAGCGCGTTATCGACACACCGATCTCCGAGATCGCCATCATCGGTGCCGCGTCCGGTGCGGCGCTCATGGGCATGCGACCCATCGCCGAGATGCAGTTCATCGACTTCATCACGTGTGGCTACGACATGCTCGTCAACTTCTCGGCAATGAACAGCTACCTGTTCGGCCGCGCGTGTCCGATCGTCGTGCGCGGACCCGCGGGCGGCGGCACGCATGGCGGTCCGTATCACTCGCTGAACCCCGAGGCGATGTTCATGAACCGGCCGGGATTGAAGATCGTCGCGCCCGGCACCGCGTATGACGCGAAAGGCTTGCTCAAAGCCGCGATCCGCGACGACAACCCCGTGCTCTACATCGAGCACAAGTACCTCTATCGCCGCATCAAGGAAGAGCTGCCCGAAGACGATTACGTCGTGCCGATCGGGAAGGCGAAGGTGCGGCGTCGCGGCAAAGACATCACGATCCTCACGTGGGGCGCGATGATCTACGTCGCGGACGACGCGGCGGAAGAGCTGGCGAAGGACGGCGTGTCGGCCGAAGTCATCGACCTGCGCTCCATTCTTCCGTTCGACGAAGAAGCGATCCTCGAGTCGGTGGCGAAGACGAATCGCGTCATCATTCTGCACGAGGCACCGCTGACCGGCGGCGCGGGCGCGGAGTTCGCGGCCCGCATCGCGGAGAAAGCGTTCGACTATCTCGATGCGCCGGTGAAGCGCATCGCCGCGCTCGACGTGCCGACGCCGTATTCACCGCCGTTGGAAGCGGCGGCGTTACCTGATAAAACACGCGTGCTCGCCGCAGCGCGAGAACTGTTGGACTACTAGAAAGACTCCTATGGCACAAGACGTCGTCATGCCCCAGATGGGCGAATCGATCGCGGAGGGAACGGTCTCGAAGTGGCTGAAGCAGGTCGGCGATAAAGTCGATCGCGACGAGCCGCTCCTCGAGATCTCGACGGACAAAGTCGACGCCGAGATTCCCTCGCCCGCCGCCGGAACGCTCACCGAGATCCTCGCCAAGGAAGGCGACACCGTTCCGGTGAACGCGGTCATCGCAAGAATCGCCGCCGAAGGCGAAGCGAGCGCACCGGCGCCTGCGCCCGCGAAAGCAGAAGCACCCGCGCAAGCACCGGCACCGACCCCGCCGCCGGCCGAGGCGGCCAGCGCCCCACAGAAGCCGAAGGAAGAAGCACCGCAGACAACCAACAACCAGCAACCAGCAACCGCGAGCGAAGCGAGCGACGAAGACGAAAACGTCGCCTCCCTCGAAGAGCGCCGCAAAACCAAGTCTTCGCCTCTCGTCAGAAAGATCGCGAAAGAAAACAACATCGACATCGCACAGATCTCCGGCACCGGCGTCTCCGGACGCGTGACGAAGAACGACATTCTCGAGTTCCTGCAGCAGCCGAAGCCCAGCGCTCCTCCCGCCGCCGCCGCGAGCGCACCGCAGCCGCAGGCGCGCGCGCCGCGTCCCACGCCGCAATTCGCAGAGGGCGAGAACGTGCGCCTCGAGCCGCTGACCGTGATGCGCAAGAAGATCGCGCATCACATGACGCAGTCGAAGCAGACCTCCGCGCACGTTCACACCGTGTTCGAGATCGACTTCACCAACGTCGAGAAACTGCGCCGCCAGTACAAAGACGCGTACGCGGAGCGCGGCGTCAAGCTCACGTACATGCCCTTCATCGTGCAGGCCGTCCTCGCCGGACTTCGCGACTACCCGATCCTCAACGCGTCGATGGACGAGAACAACATCGTCTATCACCGCGAGCACAACATCGGCATCGCGGTCTCGCTCGACTGGGGTCTCATCGTCCCCGTCCTCAAGCACGCCGACGAGCTGAACATCCTCGGCGCCGCCCGCGCGATCAACGACCTCGGCGACCGCGCGCGCACGAAGAAGCTCTCGCCGGACGACGTGCAGGGCGGCACGTTCACGATTACGAATCCCGGCATTTACGGAGGCCTCTTCGGCACGCCGATCATCAATCAGCCGCAGGTCGCCATCCTCGGCGTCGGCGCGATCGAGAAGCGCGCCGTCGTGGTGAAAGCGACCGACAGCGTCG
>DATELS010000153.1:0-2852 GCA_035276365.1 Thermoanaerobaculia bacterium | reverse complement strand
GTTCGCGCTGCTCGTCGCGGCGACTGCGTCCGCGCAGGCGTGGCGCGGCACGGCGCGCCTCGCTGGCGTCGTCACGGATCCGAGCGGTAAGCCGATCGCCGGCGCGCGTGTGCGCCTTACGACGCAGCGCGGCAGCGGCGGTCCGGACGTCATCAAGACCGATAACAAAGGCCGCTGGGTCGCGGGCGGACTCGTCGATGGCGCATGGAACATCGACATCGAGGCCGACGGCTACGAGAAGAAGGCCGGCTCGGCGGACGTCAGCGAGCGCCAGGGTTCGCCCCTGATGAAGACCGTGCTCACGCCCGCCGCGAAGACCGAAGAGACGACCGTCCCGATGGCGAAGGAAGCGGTGACGGTCGGCGGCGTGGAGATCACGCCGGAGACCGCGGCCGCGCTCGAGGCGGCGAACGGCTACATGAAGGAGCAGAAGTGGGTCGAGGCCGCGGCGGAGTATGAGAAGGCGCTCACCGCGCTGCCGGACAACACGTCGCTGAAGATGGCGCTCGCGCGCGCGTACTACGGCTCGGGCGATGTGAAGAAGGCGATCGTGCCTCTGCGCGACGTCTACAAGGCCGACACGGGCAACATCACCGCGGCGACGCTCTTCGCGAACATGCTCGCCGAGGATGGACAGCTCGAAGAGGCGAAGAAGGTGCTCGACGCGATGCCTCCCGGCTCGCTCACCGATCCCACCGCGATCATCAACATCGGCATCCTGTTCATGAACAAGGGCAAGGCCGATGAGGCGTGGGGCTACTTCGACAAGGCCGTGAAGATCGCGCCGGAAGCGGCGGAGACGTATTACTACCGCGCGCTCGCCGCGTTGCAGACGAAGAAGAGCGACGCCGCGCGCGCCGATCTCAAGAAGGTGATGGAGCTCGCGCCCAACGGTCCCGAGGCGAAGGACGCGAAGGATTTGCTCGAACAGATGCAGCAGCAGCAGCAGTAACGCCGGCTTCATGTCGCGCCGCTTTCTCGCAGCGCTCTTCGCGCTCGTTGTGTTCGCCGCGTGCTCGCGGGACGCCGTCCCGCCGCCCGCGGCGAACACTCCCGTCTTCCTCATCTCCATCGACACGCTGCGCTCCGATCACCTCCCGGTGTACGGATACAAAGGCGTGGAGACGCCGAACATAGACGCGCTGCGCGGCGAAGGCATCCTCTATGAGCGCGCGTACTCGCATTGCCCGCTGACGCTGCCGTCGCACTCGTCGATGCTCACCGGCGTGCTGCCCGCGGAGCACGGCAATCGCGACAATATCGGCTACGTCCTCAGTCCGAATGTGAAGTCGATCGCCGAGATCCTGAAGGCGAACGGCTACGCGACCGGCGCCGCGGTCTCCGCATTCGTGTTGCGTCGCGAGTCGGGACTCAACCGCGGCTTCGATCTCTACGACGACGCGGTCGAGCCGATCACGAGCGCGCGCACGATTGGCAACATCCAACGCGACGGCGGAGTGACGGAGCAGATCGCCGCGCAGTGGCTCGCGCAGCAGCAGAAGCCCGTCTTCTTTTTCCTCCATCTCTACGAGCCGCATACGCCGTACACGCCGCCGGAGCCGTACCTGAGCCGCTATCCGAAGCATTACGACGGCGAGATCGCGCGCGTCGACGCGATCGTCGGCACGTTCGTGCAGTCGCTGAAAGACGCGGGGCTGTACGACAAGGCGCTGATCATCCTCACATCCGATCACGGCGAGGGACTCGGCGATCACGGCGAAGAGGAGCACGGCATCTTCCTCTATCGCGAGGCGCTGCAGGTGCCGCTCATCGTGAAGTTGCCGGAGCAGAAGCTCGCCGGCGCGACGGTGTCGTCGCCCGTGCAGACGATCGACATCGTGCCGACGATTCTGGAGCGCACCGCCATCACTGCGCCATCGAAGCTTCCCGGCCGCAGTCTGATTTCCTTCGCGGGTGAGAAGACGGCGCAGGCGCGCAACATCTACAGCGAGACGTACTACCCGCGCTTGCACTTCGGCTGGGCCGATCAGCATTCGCTCATCGACGGCACGCATCACTATCTGCAGTCACCGAAGGCGGAGCTGTTCGATCTCGTGAAAGATCCCGCGGAGAAGAACAACGTGATCGCCGACGATCGCCGCGCGTTGTTCGCGATGCGCAACGCGATCGCGCCGTTCATTCGCGAGGCGGAGGCGCCCGGCAAAGTCGACTCCGAGGAAGCCGCGAAGCTCGCCGCCCTCGGCTACCTCGGCTCCACCGTGCAGACGAAGCCCGGCGAGGTGCTGCCCGATCCGAAGGACAACCTCGATGCGATGCACGGCATCGGTCAGGCGTTCACGAAGTATCGCGACAAGCAGTACGACGCCGCGCTCGCGCTGACGAACGAACTGCTGAAGACGAACCCGCGCATCCTCGATCTGTGGGACGTGAAGTCGAAGATCCTGACGAAGCTCGGACGTCCGGACGAGGCGATCGAGGCGGCGAAGGAAGGATTGCGTTTGTCGCCGCACGCGACGCATCTCGCGATCGAGATCGCGCGTCTGCAACTCGAACAGCAGCAGCTCGATGACGCGCAGCGTCACGCGGAGCTCGCGTTGAAGTCGGATCCGGGACAGGCCAACGAAGTGCTCGCGCGCATCTGGCTCGAGCGGAAAAACTTCGCGAAGGCGGAGGAGGCGGCGCAGGCGGCGATCGCGAGCGATCGGGAGCGCGTCGCGCCGCTGGTGACGCTCGCGCGCGTGAAGCGCGACGCGGGCAAGCTCGATGAGGCGCTGGCGCTGCTCGATCGCGCGGTGTCGGTGAAGCGCGAGAAGGAAGAAGTGGCGATGCTCTTCTTCATCCGCGGCGACGTGCTCGCGCGCATGGGCCGCGCGGAGGAAGCGGAGCGCGAC
>DATELS010000152.1:0-2522 GCA_035276365.1 Thermoanaerobaculia bacterium | reverse complement strand
ATCGCGGCGATCGCGATGGTCCGCAAGGCGGCGCGCGCGAACGTCTCGTTCCGCGGCGCGCCCGCGCGGCGCTTCTTCATCAGCTACTCCGCGCCGCTCATCGCGGGCGCGGCGCTGACGCTCGTCCTCGCGCGCGCGGAGATCTTCGTCGTGCTCCCCGCGGCGTGGCTGCTGCTGTACGGCGTGTCGTTCGTGAGCAGCGGCGCCTACTCGATCCCGCTCGTGCCGGTGATGGGCGTCTGCTTCATGGTCTTCGGGCTCGTCGCCTGTTTCCTGCCCTTCGTCGCGGCGAACGCGCTCCTGGGCGTCGGCTTCGGCGGCCTGCATGTTCTCTTCGGTTTCCTGATCGCAAGGAGGTACGGTGGCTAAACCCGCACGCAAGACAGTGGAGATGCCGGCGCCGCGCAAGCAGCCGGTGGAGACGTCGATCCCCGATTTCGACCGGCTGATCCACGAGAAGACGCGCCTGGCGATGATCAGCGCGCTCGCGGTGAATCCGACGCTGACGTTCAACGAGCTGAAGTCGATCCTCAAGACGACGGACGGCAACGTGAGCGTGCACGCGCGCAAGCTCGAGGAAGCGGGATACCTGCACTGCAAGAAGTCGTTCGAAGGACGCATGCCGAAGACGGAGTACTCCCTCACCTCCGCCGGCAAACGCGCGCTCGAGAAATACCTCGGCCACATGGAAGCGCTGATCCGCGTTGCCCGCGGCAGTTGACGGTTGGCGGTTTCCCGCCAACCGTCGCATTGCCTACTGGGCTGGTACGTACGTCGGATCATTCGTCTGCGCGTCGATGACCGAGGCGTAGGCGGCGACGCGGCCTTCGCCTTCGATCGCGCGTACTGTGACGCGCGCGTTGAATGTGCCGTCGAGGCCGACCGTCTTCAGCAGCGAGCCGATCTGGCGGAACTCGTTCGGCTGCAGCGTGAGCTCGGTGACGGCGGTGAACTTCACATCCGGAGGCACGACCGCGATCTCGATCTTCACCGGCTTGCCCGTGACTTCGGCGAGTCCGATGTTCGAGCGGAACCGGTTCGACTCCTCGACCTGCAGGATCTGCAGCGGACGCGAGCCGACTCCCGCGGCCTCGCTGGGCGTGACGGCGGAGATGAACTGGCCGTAGGTGCCGAGTGAGGTCTGGTTGTACGTCCGCGCGGTGGTGATGAGTCGCGCCGGACCGTTGGTCGTGATGTGCACGGCGCCGCCGTCGTTCGTCACGCCGAAGAGACTGGCCAGCGTCTTGTCGAACTGGCGCACCTGACCCGCGGGGATCGTGATGTTCTTCGTCTTCGGCGCGCCGCCGCCCTGCGAGTAGAAGGCGATCGTCGCGTCGACCGCAGTCGTGCCGGCGTTGAAGACGCGCATGTCGGTCTGCCAGTTCGCGAAGCCGTTATTGAGGTCCGCGACGCCGGGGACGACCCAGCGCGACGCGCCGTTGTCCGTCAGCGTGACCGGAGTGACGAGCAGCGGATCGCTAGTCTGGTTGTCGAGCACCGAGGCGTACGCCGTGACCTTGCCGGTGCTGGACAGGACTTCGATCTCGACGCGGCCATCGCCGAGCGAGTTGACGCCGTGCTGCGCGAGGAATCCGTTGAGCTGCGTGTGCTCGCCGCCGGCGAGCGTGACCGGGAACTCGGTGAGCTTCTGGCCTGTCTCGCCAAAGACTTTCACGAGCAGCGACGCCGGATCGCCCGAGCCTTCCAGGAGTCCGAGGTTCGTGCGATAGCGGTCGGACTGCGCGATCTGCTGCAGCGAGAGCAGCGCCGAGCGGCCGACGAAGTTCGCATACGGTACTGCCGGGATGTACTGCCCAAACGTACCGTTACTCGCCACATTGAAGGTACGGGACGAAGCGAACGTGACGAGGTTCGCGAGACCGGAGAGCGCGGCGCTGGACGTCGACGTCGTGGTCTGCGTGAGCGGACGAATCTCGAGCGTGCCGACCGCGCTGCCGCCGCCGGTGCCGAACATGCCCTTCAACACGTCGTCGAGCGCGATGGTCTTGCCCGGATCGATGGAGAACGTCGTCTGCTTGCCGGCGCTGAGACCGTTCGAGCCGCTCGGCGTGAACGTGAGCTGATACTTCATGAGCTGCGGCGACGTGTTCGACACGCGCACGTCGGACTCGAACTTGGAGTTGATGCCGTCCGCATGCGCGACGGCGGGGATGATCAGCGCGTCGGGCGGCGGACCGCTCTTCGGCGCGGGCGTGACGGGCGTGACGAGACCGACGGTGATCGTCGGAATGACGATGGTCGTGCCATGCGACTGCACGTTATTCGCGGACGGCGAGTTCAACGTGATGGTCACGGCGCCGAGGCTCGTGCCGACGGGGAGACCGGTGGTATTCGCGGTGGCGGTGAGATTCGTGCCGCCCGCTGCAACGACTCCGGATGCCGGCGTGACGGTGAGCCACGGCTCCTTCGTCGTGGCGGTGAAGGTCTGTCCCGCGAACTGCGCGCCGATCGGAATGGTGAACGTGACGGTGCCGCCGGTCAGCGGCGCCGCGCCCTCATTG